>JAJDCV010000230.1 GCA_029260675.1 Phycisphaeraceae bacterium | reverse complement strand
GCACCCGACGCAGCAGACGATAGCATCCATACCAAAGCTCGCCGTCCATGGCTTGGCTCCTTGAAAAGGGTGAAGAACAACCCAAGTCTGGACGGCGAGCCGATTTACAGCAAGGCCGGAACGGTTAATGCAAAAGGTTGAGAGCCGGGGGATTGACCGGTGATTTTTTGGGTTCCCTTGGGACTGCCTTGGCATTGGTGCGCATGATGCGGCCATCAAACCACACGTTTGCCATCCACCACCCGACATCCTTTGTGCCGTGCGATGTAACCACGCGCCGCGTGTAGTTCATCGTCATCATGTAAACATCGATGGCAATACCCCTCCGTCCAGATCCGTCCACGACCAATAGCTTGGCGCATCCGCGTCTTGAACCGCCCCACCATGTCCGGCACCGTGTCGTAACCGTGGTCGATGATCCAATGTAGATGCCACGACTCAATGCTCAGGTCCGTCAGCCGATAGCCAAACTCGTTGGCCGCGGCGTAGCTCGCGTGGTCCAGCACGATGATTTGTGGCCGTGTGAAATAGATCGGGTTATCCGTCAACAGCGCCCGTGCATGATCGAGGAGTTTGGGTTCGCCGGGGAGGATCGTGTTATTTTGAACATACCCGCGCAGGTCGCCGGGCAGCCAGGTGCCGTAGGACGTGGTGGTAACCATGGTGGCCAGGACACGGCGGGCGGGGTTGGGTGTGATGGGTTGGTTCATGGTATTTGAACCGTCATGTTACCAACCGATCCCCCGGGAATCCCACCGGAATCCCCCGGCGAAGCCGGGGGCTGATGGACCCCTGCGCTACGTCCACACAATCTTCCCCTCAGCCCCCGGCTTTGCCGGGGGATCGGCACACGCATCACAAGCGCCCCATGAACCACTCATACAGGCAAGCAATACCGAAGCTGGCGATCCCCAGCAGTACCACTATAAACACCGCCACAACTATAAATATCTCAGGGTTAATCCTTGGGCGTAGATACTTCACCGCAAGCATGGATGATATAAGCCAGAGAACGATGCCCATTAAAGGCCCATCAAGTGGAACTGGCATTTTGAATTGCCTTCTCTGGGTTCTGCATTTCTTACCCCGCTGCCGACTCGACCATCTCGGGCAGTGCGTTGCGCAGTGCGTTTAGGATGGTGTCTTTGCCGATGCCGCGCCAGGCGTGTTGGTGGCCGCCGTTTTTTTCGCGCAGGCGGTCGAAGGTGAGTGCGATCTGTTGGAGGCGGGCGCTTTCGGGGGGCGTGGATTCCCAGATGCGGATGGACGGATGCGGTGTGGGGGTCATGTCTTCGCCGTCGTAGGCGAGGACCTCGAACATTTTTTCGCCGGGACGGACGCCGGTGATGGCGATCTGGATGTCTTCGTCGGGGACCAGGCCGTGCTGTTTAATGAAGCGCTCGGCCAGTTGCAGGACATTGACGGGTTCGCCCATGTCTAAGAGGAACACCTCACCGCCCTTGGCATACGCGCCGGCCTGCAAGACCAGCGCGGCGGCCTCGGGGATGGTCATGAAGTAGCGGGTCATGTCCGGGTGGGTCACGGTGACGGGCCCGCCCTGGGCGATCTGTTTGGACCAGATCGGCAGGACGCTGCAGGCCGAGCCCAGGACGTTGCCGAAGCGGACCATCGAGTAGATCGTCGGGCTGAGCTTGTTTTCGTGCTGGATGTAGAGCTCGGCGAGGCGTTTGCTTGCGCCCATGACGGAGGAGGGGTTGACGGCCTTATCGGTGGAGATCATGACGAACCGTCGGACGCCACAGGTGTGAGCGGCGTCTGCGATGGAGCGGGTGCCGTAGAAGTTGTTTTCGATCGCGGCTGCCGGGTGGTCCTCCATCATGGGGACGTGCTTGTGGGCTGCGGCGTGGAAGATGACGTGGGGCTGGTGGCGGTCGATCAGGTCGAGTGTGCGGGGTGCGTGGGTGACGTCGTGGAGTTCGGCGTGGCGGTCCTGGTCGGGGAAGGATCGTGCGATCTCGCGGTCGATCTGGAAGAGCGCGTTTTCCGATCGCTCGACCAGGACCAGCTTAGCGGGGCTGAATCGGCAGACGATCTGGGCAAGCTCCGACCCGATCGACCCGCCGGCCCCGGTGAT
The DNA here is from genome assembly GCA_029260675.1 of Phycisphaeraceae bacterium. Taxonomy (GTDB): domain Bacteria; phylum Planctomycetota; class Phycisphaerae; order Phycisphaerales; family Phycisphaeraceae; genus JAJRRS01. The sequence continues at coordinate 1,728 of JAJDCV010000230.1, read as the reverse complement.
CAGCACGACCTTGTCGGCCAGGCAGTCGCGGATCGGGTTCTCGTCCAACGGCCTGGGCTGGCGGTCGATGAGCTGGGCGAGGTCGACGTGGCAGGCGTGGTCACCGGCCGGGTGTTTGTGAGGGGCTGCTTCCGGCTCGGCTTGGTGTGTTGCCGCCGGGGTGAGGCCCGCGAGCTGGTCTTCCAGGGTCGGCATGAAGCGCCAGGTGATGCCCTTCTGGGTCAGCAGGTCGATGACGATCGCCGTGCGCTTGGGCATCGACACCGGCAGGCTCAACAGCACCAGGTCGGCCTTGTTGGCATCGCAGATCTTGGGGAGATGTTCGATCCCGCCAAGAGCGCGGCATGTTGACTGAGTGTCGTTTTCGGAGGCATCCAGGCAGATGCGGCCGATCACGTTGGGTTTGGGTTTGATAACCCCGAGGGTGTGATAAAGCTGTGCGGTGGTTCGGCCGGTCCCGACCAGGAGGATGCGTTCGCCCGCCAGGCTGTCCACGGCCGCCGGCGACGCGGGGTTGAGGTGTTGCAGGTCGATCGAAACGGGCGCAGTAGGTCTGACTCGGGGCATAAACCCTGTTATCGGCCACCACCGGGCCGGCGCTACAGCAATCCCCATTTACCCGCTGCAACCCCCCGGAAGCGCCTAAACCGCGCCCCCGTACCAGCCGATGTCAACCCTACATAAAGACAACCAAAATCCAGGGAGCACACGATGCCCGACCCCGCAGAGAACCACGCTGACGCCCGAAGCAACCCCCGGCTAAGGCTCCCAGCGATGTACACCCTCCTGCGGGTCCGACACGTCGGTGATCAACGCTACCGCTGGACCGGGCACATCTACGACATCAGCGAGACCGGGATGCGATTCGAGCTGGACACCCCCCTGCCGGCCGGGACCGAGGTCGAGGTCCGCGGGATGCTCCCGGGCAGCCAGCAGGTCACCTTCCACGCCGCCGGGCGGATCGTGCGGATGCACGATGATGAAGAGGTCGGCCCGACACGCATGGGCATGACCTTCACCCGTTTCAACCACGACATCGACCGCCAACGCCTGAACATCTACCTCAACCACAGCGGGATGCGGGCGGCGTAAGCAAGCCTATCAGGGTAACCCAAGAGAGAACAACGAGCCCCGTCAGGCATGGCGGGGCTTGTTTGTATCTGGTCTTGGCCATTCGGCATGAACCACCCTACTTCAATCCGAAGAACCGCTCCGCGTTCGTGTCCACCGCGGCGGTGAACGCTCCCACCGTCATCCCGCGCCGCTTGGCGAGGAAATCGGCGACGTGGACGACGTACTTTGGCTCATTGGGGCGGACCTTGCGGTGCGGCTCGGGAGCGAGGTAAGGCGAGTCGGTCTCGATCATCAGCCTGTCAAGCGGGACGCGGTCGCTGGCCTCGGCGATGGATCGGGCGTTCTTGAAGGTGACGATCCCGGTGAAGCTGACCATGGCGCCGATGGCGAGGATCTTTTCGACCTCTTCGGGGGTGCCGGTGAAGCAGTGGAAGACGAAGCGCTCGCCGGGGATGCCTGCGTCGGCGATCATGGTCAGTGTGTCGTCGGTGGCTTCGCGGTTGTGGATGATGATCGGGAGATCGGTCAATTCGTTGGCCAATTCGAGCTGCGCAGCGAAGGCGGCGCGTTGCATCTTCATGGGCGGATCCGGGTAGTGGCGGTCCAGGCCCATCTCACCCAGGGCGACAACCGTGGGGCCTGCCAGCAGGTCTC
>JAJDCV010000229.1 GCA_029260675.1 Phycisphaeraceae bacterium | reverse complement strand
GATTCATCATCTTCATCGACCTCCAGATCAAGCCAAGGCGACCAGAAGTGTCGCTCCGTTTTACTGACGGTCAGCATGATGTGTCGGCCCACGACCTTCAGCTTCTTGTCACGCACCCAGTCCTGAAGCTTGACCAGCTCGGCCTGGAGCCGAAGCAACTCTTCCTCGTAGAACTTACGCGGCAGCTTCCCCGAGGCCGGCGGCTTGGCGGGCTCGTCGGACTTGTGGCTTTTTTTCTTAGGCTTGGGTGAGCCCTTCGTCTTGTGCTTCTTATCTTTGGACATGATGGTCTAATGTATCAGATCGGCTTGACGCGGGCACGGCTTGATCAGGTGGGGCAGACAGCGGATGATGCCCGCCCGTTATAGGAGCCGTTTCATGTCGATCCCGAAGATGAGGCCGACGTTTTTGTTGGCTGTGAACCTCAAGCACGACGAGGCGATCGGGCGCGTCCGGACCCTGCTTAACCATCCCGACGGCCGATTCACCGGGAAGGTCGTGGGCCGACACATCATGCTGACCGTCAGTAAAACGGAGCGACACTTCTGGTCGCCTTGGCTTGATCTGGAGGTCGATGAAGATGATGAATCGCCTGACGCCAGCGGGACGGTGACCGTCCGTGGCCGATTCATGCCGCACCCGAGCATCTGGACCGCTTACGTCGCCGGGTACTTCGGCCTGGGCACCCTCGCACTCTTCGCCGCGTGTTTCGCCTACGCCCAATGGGCGACGGAAGCATCCCCGACGGCGTTGTGGGTCGTCGGGGTGTGCGTGTTAGTGACGGTTGGAATCTGGTGGTCGGCGCAGGTCGGGCAGAAGCTGGCGCGAGAGCAGATGGGGGTATTGCGGGAGGCGGTGGGGGAGGTTCTGGCATAGATGGCGGGGAGACGCGACAAGTCGCGGCGCTTCGTGGGGGGGGGTGCCACCACGGCATGCCACGACAAACCTGATTACTCATTATGAAGCGACGCGACTTGTCGCGTCATTCCTCGTAGGGTGTCACCATCTTCCACCTTTGCGGTTTGAACCCAGCCTTGACCGGGTTCATTTCGACATAACGGATCGCCGCACGCATGTGTTCTTTTGAACGGACGAACGGGCACCAGTGCTTGCGTGCCCAGGGTGACGGCAGGCTGCCGTTCGCCTTGGGGTAACGTGCCATCGGGTGCCGGCCTTCCGCGTTAAGCCGGGCCGTCGCCCTTGCCTTGAACTGTGTCGCGATGCGATCTACATCCGTCGCGTGCCAGCGCATCAGAAGGTGAACGTGGTCGGGCATGACAGCTAGGGCATGAACGGCATACCCCTGGTTCAATGCCGTTTGAGCAAAACCGTTCACGATCGCACGGGCCTGTTGGCCGTTAAATCGGACAGGTGGACATCGCAAAGACTGCTTTGCGTGTAATCGTCTGCGATAATCATGCGGCTCGGCGGCAACCGATCTCGTCGTTTCGGTCTTGGTGGCTGCGCCAAACTTGAGCAAATCAAACTTGCGGATGGCGGTGGACCACGAGCCCCGTGGGTCGTTTGGGAGCCAGAACCCGTAGGCGCTGAATATGAAGTGGAACCCCAGGATCATTTGGTGGAGTATATCCGGCGCGTAGAGGACGCGACAAGTCGCGTCGCTTCGTAGGGGCATCTCATGTGGATGGAACCCTGCGAAGCGCCGTGGCTTGTCGCGGTGGATTCAGTTGTCGCTGCGCTTACCCCATATGCTCGATAATCGCGTCGCCGAACTCGCTGCACTTGAGGAGTTTGGCGCCTTCCATCTGGCGTTCGAAGTCGTAGGTGACGGTCTTGGCGCCGATGGCGCCGTTGATGCCCTTGATGATGAGGTCGGCGGCTTCGGTCCAGCCCATGTGGCGGAACATCATCTCGCCGGAGAGGATGACGCTGCCGGGGTTGACCTTGTCTTGGCCGGCGTACTTGGGGGCGGTGCCGTGGGTGGCTTCGAAGATGGCGCAGCCGGTGTCGTAGTTGATGTTGGCGCCGGGTGCGATCCCGATCCCGCAGACACAGGCGGCGAGTGCGTCGGAGATGTAGTCGCCGTTGAGGTTCAGGGTCGCGAGGACGCTGTATTCAGCGGGTCGTGTGAGGATCTGCTGGAGCATGGCGTCGGCGATGACGTCCTTGATGGTGATGGTCTTGCCGGACTTGGGGCTCTTGAAGGTACACCAGGGCCCGCCGTCGAGTTCGGTTGCGCCGAAGTGGTCCTTGGCGGTCTGGTAGCCCCAGTCGCGGAAGGCGCCTTCGGTGAACTTCATGATGTTGCCTTTGTGGACGAGCGTGACGGAGTCGCGTTCGTTGTCGATGGCGTACTGGATGGCGGCTTTGACCAGTCGTTCGGTGCCTTCCTGTGAGACGGGCTTGATCCCGAAGCCCGCGGTCTTGGGGAAGCGGACCTTTTTGAAGGGCTCGGGGAAGTTGTCGGCCAAGAGCTTGCCGAACTTTTCGCAGTCGTCGGTGCCCTGTTCAAACTCGATGCCGGCGTAGATGTCTTCGGAGTTCTCGCGGAAGATGACCATGTCGGTGAGGTCGGGGCGTTTCACAGGCGAGGGAACGCCGGTGAACCAGCGGACCGGTCGCAGGCAGGTGTAGAGGTCGAGTATCTGGCGGAGCGCGACGTTCAGCGAACGGATGCCGCCGCCGACGGGGGTGGTCAGCGGGCCCTTGATGCCGACGTGGAAGGTCTTGAAGGCTTCGAGGGTTTCGTCGGGGAGCCAACTGCCGGTTTCGTTGAAGGCTTTCTCGCCGGCGAGGACTTCCTTCCAGGCGATCGACTTCTCGCCACCGTAGGCCTTCTCGACAGCGGCGTCGAAGACGCGCTGGCTGGCGGCCCAGATGTCCGGCCCGATGCCGTCGCCCTCGATGAAAGGGAGGATCGGGTGGTTGGGGATATCGTATTGGCCGTCCTTGAAGGCGATGGGCTGGCCCTGGGTGCTGGGGGAACCGGGTGTTGCGGTCTGTGTCATGGAAAAGGCTCCGATGTCTTGTGTTTTTAACGGGTTGTGTCTGTAACGGGTTTGTGAATCTGGGGGGTTTGGGCGCGCCGGCCGGAGTCGGAAGCGGCCAAAGGTCGTGTAGTATAATGAATTACCTTGATTCGTTCCCACGGGCGGGTTTACTTGCCACAGGACTCGCCGGTGGGCCGGCTAAAACGGAGAGGCGGATGACACGATCCTCGAGGGTTGTTTGCGCGGCGATCACGCTGGCGGTGGCGTTGAGCGGTGGGTCTGCGCAGGCGGTCGAGTTGGCGGTGCAGGCGGTGGGGGCCACGCCGGGGCAGTTGTCTGCTTACACGATTGGCGGCCAGGTGATCGATGGCACGGGGATCCGGATCGCCGACCTGGATACGCAGATCGACCCGGACCACCCGGCGCTGGCGGGGAAGATCGCTTCGCATACGGATTACTCCGGCGAGGGGTTGCTCGATCCCGACACCGAGTTCTTTGCGTTCAACACGCTCAACGGCCAGCGGGTCTGGGTCAACGACCTGCACGCGACGGCGGTCGTCGGGGTTATGGTCAGCAACGGGCTCGATTCTGAGGGCGTGCAGACCGGGCACGTCGGCATCTCGCCTGGCGCGACGGTGGACGTGGCGAAATTCTGGCAGAGCGATCTGATTAAGAACACGGATGGCGCGATCCAGGCGGGGTTCGATCTGACGGCTGGGCCGGCGAGTGTGTTGCTTGTGGAAGATCAGACTACCAGCTCGCAGTCAAACGGGGAGTCGTCCTTCACCCGGGCGGTGGATTACTTCGCTTATGCGCGCGACACGCTGGTGGTCATCCCCGCGGGTAATTCGGGTCCAAACAACATCGTGTTTTCAGTTCCGGGTGATGCGTATAACGGGATCACGGTCGGTGCGACGGATGAGACATACAGCAAGGTCGCCGCGTTCAGCAACCAGGGCCCGACCGGGGACAGCGGGGGCGGCCGCGCCAAGCCGGACCTGTTGGCGCCGGGCGTGGGGATCGTTTCACCGTTCGGCGGCTGGGAAGACAACGACGGGCGGGACGGCAGCGCCGCGGTGAACTTCAAGGGCCCTGGGGTCGCCGACGTGACACAGTTTATGGCTCCGAACATCACGGCGGAGGATGATATTGATGCCGACTGGGTGACGGTCTCGGGGACAAGTTTTTCCGGTCCGATCGTCGCCGGCGCGGGTGCGTTGTTGCAGCAGTGGGGCGGGCATCAGGGGATGGACACGTCCAACGAGACGATGCGTGCGGTGATGATCAACTCGGCGAACAAGGTTAATGGCGTTTTGGGGATGACGCGGACGATCGTCGATCGGCAGGATCAGGACTGGCTGGCGAGCGAGGCGTACCTGGCGCAGGATGTCCCGCTGGACGATCAGATGGGGGCGGGTCAGCTGGACGTGTCACGGGCGTTGCAACAGTACGACGCGGGGGAGCAGGGGCCGGGCGCGGTTGCGAACATCGGTTGGGACACGCACATGGCCGTGACCGAGGGCGAGTTCTTCGATTACCAGTTAGGTGATGCTTTAGGGGTAGGGGATTTTATCTCGGCAACGTTGGCGTGGGACCGGGAGGTGTTGTACCTGGACAACGGGATCGCGGGTGTTTACGAGCCGGGGGTCGATGCGCTGGCGGGCCTGCCGTTGGATAACCTCGATCTGTACCTGATGCTCAACGATGACACAGCCACGGAGCAGGCGCTTTGGAGTTCGATCAGCACGGTAGACAACCTTGAGCACCTGTTCTGGGAGATCCAGCAGGCGGGGAGCTACAAGTTGCGTGTGGTGTTTACCGAAGATATCACTTTCATCCCGGGTTTCGAGGCGACGCCTGATTACTCGTTGGCGTGGTGGGCGGGTGTGCCCGAGCCGGCCAGCGGGGGGGTGCTGGGGGTCATGCTGGTGATGATCGGCCGGCGGTGGTCGAGGGTGCGTGGGGCTTAAGTTTCAAGCCGGGGGTCCAGCGGGCCGATGAATAGGCTTGACAAATGCCCCCGATAGATCGTAAACTGCTTCTCTTATGAATCAAGGCACCGCCCTTATCTCCGCGAATAAGCTTGTCGGGCTACTGCTTAGCCTGGAGCTTGTGGCACGCGCCAGATAGGGTCTTGCGAAGGTTTGCATTGTAACCAACCGCCCTGTCTGGCTAGAGCCGACAGGGTTTTTTTGTGGATGTATTAAAAGCAGTTAGCGATTAGCCTTTAGCCAGAGAGCCACTTACGGCTTAGCGATGGAGCACGACGATGAGCGACTCACCTGACACGCAACCGACCGACACCCACCAAGCCTCAACCGGGGGCGGGGCAGGCCGCGCCCCGATCCGTATCTTCGATACGACGCTGCGTGACGGTGAGCAGTCGCCTGGCGCGAGCCTGAACCATCACGAGAAGATGGAGATCGCCCGTCAGCTCGAAGCGCTGGGTGTGGACGTGATCGAGGCGGGGTTCCCGATCACCAGCCAGGGCGATTTCGAGGCGGTGGGTGCGATCGGCAAGGAGCTGGGGCGGGCGACGGTAGCCGGGCTGTCTCGGTGTGTGCCGCGCGACATCGACCGGGCGGGCGAGGCGCTCAAGGGCGCAAATAACCCGCGTATCCATGTGTTTTGCGCCACCAGCCGCATCCACCGCGAGCACAAGCTCAAGAAGGCGTTCGAGGAGATCGTCAAGCTGTCGGTCGATTCGGTCAAACGTGCCCGGCAGTTTGTGGAAGATGTCGAGTTCAGCCCGGAGGACGGGTCGCGGACGGAGTTGAATTACCTGGTCGATGTCACCGCAGCGGTGATTGAGGCCGGGGCGACGACCATCAACATCCCCGACACGGTCGGGTACGCGGTGCCGGAGGAGTACGGCCACATCTTCTCGTATGTCCGAGAGAAACTGCCGCAGATCGACCGCGATGGGATCTATCTGTCGTCGCACTGCCACAACGACCTTGGTTTGGCGGTTGCGAACTCGTTGGCGGCGGTGGCCGGGGGCGCGCGCCAGGTCGAGTGCACGATCAACGGGATCGGCGAGCGGGCGGGGAACGCCTCGCTCGAAGAGTTCGTCATGGCGCTGCGCACACGGGCCGACTACTACAAGCAATACGAGACGAACATCGTCACCAACAAGATCTACCCGATCTCGCGGATGGTCTCGAACCTGACCGGCCTGCACGTGCAGCGGAACAAGGCCATCGTCGGCGAGAACGCTTTTGCACACGAGGCCGGTATTCATCAGGACGGGATGCTCAAGAATCGCAACACCTACGAGATCATGGACCCAGCGGCGATCGGCGTGCCCGAGTCGAAGTTGGTTTTAGGTAAGCACTCGGGTCGTCATGCGCTGGGCGAGCGGATCGTCGAGTTGGGTTACTCGCTGGACGGTGAGACCTTGGACAAGGTCTACGACGCGTTCAAGGCCTTGGCCGACAAGAAGAAAGATGTTTACGACGAGGACATCGAGGCGATCCTGGATGAACAGTTGGAGTCCGGCCGGCGTTTGTGGGAACTGGTGCGCTTCCAGGTGACAAGCGGGACAGGTGTGATCGCGACCTCGACGATTGTGCTGCGCGACTCATCGGGTACCGAGCAGACCGACGCCTCGACCGGTGATGGCCCGATCGATGCCTGCTACTCCGCGATCCAGCGGATCACCGGCGTGAAAGTTACGCTCGAAAACTACCAGACCCGCGCGATCACCGGCGGCAAGGACGCCCAGGGCGAGGTCACCGTGCAGGTCCGCCACCACGACCGCAAGGTCCGCGGCCGGGGCCTGAGTACCGACGTCATCGAGGCGGCGGTGAAGGCGTATCTTGCGGCGATCAACCGGATCAAGACCACCGAGGAGCGCCAGATCAACGCGACGATGATGAACGGGGATGTGACGGCAACCGGTAAGGCGGCCCAGCCATGAGTGTGTTCACGACTAAAACGGTCACGTTGTCCGATGGCACGGACGTTCTGTTGCGCAGTCCGGAAGAGAGCGAGGCCCAGCGGTTGCTTGAGTATCTGGATGCGGTCCGCCGGGAGAGCGAAGGGATCATGTACGGCCCCGATGACGACCTGCCTTCGTTGGAAGAAGAGCGCAAGTGGGTACGCGGCAACCTGGAGCGCGATGGCAGCATGCACATCGCCGCCGATGTTGAGGGCCAGGTCGTGGCTCTGGCCGGGATCGACCAGGCGAAGTTTGTGCGTCAGTGTCACAGCGCTGGGCTCGGGATCTCGATCCGTGACGAGTGGTGTAATCGGGGCCTGGGTACGCTGCTCGTGCGAGAGCTTGTGGATTGGGCGCGAGGGCATCCCGGGTTGGAGCAGTTGACGCTGTGTGTGTTTGCAAGCAACCCGCGGGCGCAGGCGGTTTATCGTAAGGTCGGTTTTCAGGAGGACGGCCGGCTGCCGCGTCGGGCCAAGGTCAACGGGCGCTATATAGACATTGTCGAGATGAGCCTTTGGCTTGATGATTCGGGGGCGATGTCATGAGTTTCACCCATCGGATCGACGATGAACTGATGCTGCGTCAGATCGAGTTGGGGCATTGCGAGGCGTTGTTCGCGGTGGTGGATGCGAATCGCGATGCGCTGCTGCCTTGGATGCGTTGGGTGAAAGAGGTGACGGATGTGGAGTCGGTCCGCGCGATGATTGGTAAATGGCTTGAGATGAAGGCCCAGACGGGGTGCATGAGCCTTGGGATCGAACTGGATGGC
>JAJDCV010000228.1 GCA_029260675.1 Phycisphaeraceae bacterium | reverse complement strand
ACTGGTCGTCTCGACACCCAATCCCGATGTGTTCGACATCGGGAATGTGGGTGTTGGCTCACTGACGATCAACCATGGCGGCGCCGTCGAGGCCAGGCGTTTTGGTATAGCAATCGCCGGCACTTCCAACGGCACGACACTCGTGGACGGCCCGACTTCGACGCTAAACATCGACCTTGACTTGCGCGTCGCCAGCCAAGAGAGCGCCATAGGCCACATGACGATTCAAAACAGCGCCCAGGTCACCAGCGGTAGCGGTTTAATCGGAGGCCAAAACAGTGCTCAGGGGTCAGTCGATGTGATCGGCCCAGGATCGAACTGGACGATGAATCTGGAACTGCGTGTCGGCGGTCAGCACACGTCGTTCGGACTACTCGAGATCCAGAACGGTGCTGCCGTCACATGCGGGAGCGCCAACCTCGGCGCCTTGGATAGTGCCGATGGCACGGTGTTGGTGGACGGTTCCTCCGGTGGGACGCCGTCGAGGTTGAACGTCACGGGCACCATGGATGTCGGTGGAAGCATTCTTGGGAACGGCGGCACGGGCGATCTCACCGTCAGCAACGGCGGCGAGGTCAACATCGGCTCAACCCTCCGTGTGTGGGATGGCGGCGAGGTCAACCTCCTCGGCGGCGATATCAATGCCCAATCGATCTCCATCGAACCCGGCGGACTCATGCAGGGCTACGGTGCGGTGTGGCTCGGCGCCGGCACGTTGACCAACAACGGACACGTCTACCCGGGACAGTCCACGGGGCTGATCGATCTGGAGGGCTCATACATCCAGACGCCAGGCGGTGAACTGCAGATCGAACTTGCCGGCGGCAGCGTGCCCGGGATCGACTTCGATCAACTCAGTATCTTCGGCACCGCATCACTGGATGGCTTGCTGACGCTGGCCCTAACCAGCCTGTATACACCCATCATCGGAGACGCGTTCCCGATCATCGATACCTATGCGGGCGTGACCGGACGATTTGACAGTGTCCTGTTCCCGAGCCTCACCACAACGGGCTTGCGCATCGACTACTCCAATCCCAACACGGTCTACGTCCGTGCCTCGCTTGCCGGCGACCTCAACAACGACGGGTTCGTCGGGATCGCTGATCTGAATATCGTCTTAGGTGCGTGGAACCAGAACGTTGATGCCGGGGTCTGGGGGCTGGGAGATCCAAGCGGTGACGGGTTCATCGGGATCGACGACCTCAACGCCGTCCTTGGTAATTGGAACGCGGGGGCGCCGCCGGCAAGTGAGTTTGTCCCTGAGCCAGCGAGTTTGGGTCTGTTGCTTGTCGGTTCGGTTGGGATGCTAAGGCGGCCTTGGAGTAGGCCGGTTGGGAATGTCAGGCTGAAAGTTTAGACATCCTCGGTAGGACAGGGCCTCCCCCGACACATCCGTCAGATACCCCCTGTTTCCGTGTACTTTATACCTCGCAAACTACTGTTGGTGTGTTATTATTAGATGACACTTGCTGGCGTAGTCCACCCGGGGTGGAATAGATAGGCTGATTGATTCAAATCAGGTCGCTAAGTCACAAAGGGGCGGGAGAAAGCCATGGATATTCAGTGTATCGCACGCTCAAGATGGGCATCCTGTATCGGCTTGGCGGCGGCAGCCATTTGGGGCACGGTGTCAGCCAGCCAGGCCGGGGCGGCTGTAACCTTCAACTACAACTTTCTGGACGCACCGGGCATCGGCTTCAACGCCTCGGGTTCGACCGGGGCCGACCGTCGGGCCGGGCTTGCCCAGGCGGGAGATTACCTCGCCGGCCTGCTCGCTAATTACAACGCCACGATCAACCTGGACGTCACCGGCAGCGAGACCGACGACTTCTTGCTTGCCAGCGCAGCTTCTAACTTTAACGCCCCCATCCCCGGCAACGGCTTCGGGGACCGCGGCGACGTCATGCTTAAGATCCTCGGCGGCGACGGCGCGGACCCGGCACCGGGTACCGCGGACGGTGTAGTATCCTGGAACTTCCAGGATTTTAGTTGGGAACCCTTGAGCGATTTTCAGCCGGGCGAACTTGACCTGATATCCACCGCCATCCATGAGATGACCCACACGCTTGGGTTTTCCTCGGATATCTTCGAGGACGGATCCAGTTTTTTTGATCCCCCGGGCGTCGCCACGATCTGGGCCCCATTCGATCGGTATGTGGCCGATTCGTCGGGGGCGATCATCAACGACACCACCTTTGTTCTTAACACCACGCGCTGGAACACGGCCTCGGTCGGCGGCACGGGACCCGTGAACGGGCTTCTCTTCAACGGCCCCAATGCGATGGCGGCCAACGGGGGAAACCCCGTGGCGCTTTATTCTCCGACGACTTGGGAAGAGGGTAGTTCCGGATCACACACGGACAGCGACTTCTTCACAGGCGCGAACGAACAGCTTATGAATAGCGAGTCATCCGTCTTGGATGGGCTCGATCTCCGCACCCTCAGCCCCATCGAGTTGGGGATCCTGCAAGACATCGGGTACACGCTGCTGGCCACCGCGATAGAAGGCGATCTCGACGGCGACGGGTTTGTCGGGATCACTGACCTGAACATCGTGCTCGGTGCGTGGAATCAAAACGTCCCGCCGGGCGATCCACTGGCCGACCCCTCGGGTGACGGGTTCGTTGGACTCATCGACCTGAACACCGTGCTGGGCAACTGGAACGCGGGGACGCCGCCGATGGAATTGATCGTCCCAGAGCCGGGGGCGCTTATTCTGTTGAGCACCGGCGGGTGGATTGTGTTTAAGCGCAGGCGTCTGGGGCATTGGCGTGCCTGATAAGCCCCAACGCGCGTGGGTTGAGGTGAAATCAGAAATTTTCTTAATAAGCAGATATTTTGCTTGCTTTCATGCACTCATGCCGACAATAATGTTAAGAAGAACCCCGCTAGGGGTTCCGGGAGGGGAGCAGGCGTGACACGCTATGACTCCTAGCAGTTTTTCCGAGCTGCGCATTAGTAACAGGTAGTCAAGATGAAAAACTTATTGATTCGGGGTTCTGTTCTGGTCGGGCTGTGCCTGTGCGCCCAGTTCCTGGCCATCACTTCAACCGCCACGGCCCAGCCGTTCACGACGGTGATCAACATCCCGTCTGACCCGGCCCCAGCCAACATCGGGTCGGACACGCAGTTGAACCTGTTTGAGGGGGGGAGTCTGCCGAATGGCTTCGCGCTTGCCGGCACATTGCACGGCCTGAATTCAAATATCGAGGTCAACGTCGAGGGCGGGACCACGGGCAATAACGTTCTGTTAGGTGTACCCGAAGGTTTTGGTACAAACTCGGATATCGTTCTGAATATCAACAGCGGGACGGTCGGCACCGGCCTGACCGTGAACGCGGGCGGGGTCGTTAACATCAACGGCGGAACTGTTGGCGATTTCCTTGAAGTGGTGGCCGGCGGCACCGTCAACCTCAACGCGGGAGGGGTGCTGGGCGACCGTGTCACTCCCTTCAACGGCAGCACGTTCAATATCAACGGCGGATCGATTGGTGAGTTCTTCGAGCCACGTAACAACACCGCCGTCAACATCAGCGGCGGGACCATAGGCGAGGGTTTCTCGCTGGGTTTTGACACAAGAGTCAGCATCAGCGGCGGGGTGGTGCCGAGTATTCAATATGTAGGCGTTGGCGGCGTACTGAATCTAAGCGGCGGAAACATAGACAGTTTTTTTGCAAACGACACCGATACTACAATATCGGGCAGCGAGTTTATGCTTGACGGGGCCCCTATCCCAGGGCTGGAAACCCCAGGCAGTTCGGTGACCATACCCACAAGCAGTGGGTTTTTAACGACCACTTTTGCGGATGGCGCGGTGTTCGCTTCCTCCCCAAGTGCCCTGGGTGATACGTTGACACTACATGCGATCGCGGCGCCCGCGAAACCCTCTGTCATTAATAGCCCAACCGATCCCGAAACACTAGGATTAAGAGAAGGCCAGACGCTCAACCTGTCTGCGGGCGCAGAATTGGTCAAGTTCTTCAGAGCAATCGATTCCACACTGAATATTGGCGGTGGGAACGTTGGCCGAGGGCTTAAAGCATATGGCAGCACGGTGGATATCACCGACGGGGCTTTGGGTGAATATTTTTCGGCCACGTCAGGCAGCACGGTGAACATCAGCGGCGGACAACTGGCCCACGGCATGGTATTGAGTGAATCGTATGCCCGGATCACCGGCGGCGACATCGCGGGATTGGATGCGGCGTCTAACAGCATCGTGGATGTCTTTGGCGGGTCGATCGACGATATCGATGCCCGTAGCGGCAGCATTGTCAACCTCACCGGGCTATCGTTTATCCTCGATGGTGTTAATCTTACCCCGGGCCTGACACCAGGTGATCAATTAGTCATCACGGCCCGGGATGTCGTGATCGAGGGGCTTCTTGCGGATGGCTCGCCCTTCAGCTTCGACTTGGATAATTCGAGTTCTTCTGTGTCTAATAACTTCGATACCACAGCGACACTTACCGTGACCCTCGTCCCCGAGCCGGGGGCGGTGGTGGTGGTGGGCGTGGGAGGGCTGACGATGCTGTGGCGGAGACGTGGTGCGTTGTAGCGGGGGAACCGCGGCAGCTTCGCAGCCCGCGGTATGGGGCAGGGAACCGGGGCCAGGGGTCAGACGAACAGGTCCACGAAGGCATCCACGGGCATCGCGTCGAGTTTTTTTGTGTCGGCGAAGGTGGCTTGGATGCGCTCACACTGACCGGC
>JAJDCV010000227.1 GCA_029260675.1 Phycisphaeraceae bacterium | reverse complement strand
AAGATCATCGAGGCGATCAAGAAACCCAATACATCATACAAGGGTCCGGCCCGCGGTGTCCGTGTGGCTTATAACTCGGCCTGCGTAACGGTGTCGATCGCGAACCCGGGCGGAAACATCGTGAATTACTCGGTGATCCCCCGGAACCTCAGCCGACGCGGCATCGCCTTCCTCCACGGCCGATTTATCTACCCAGACAGTCACTGCAGGATCATTCTGCAGACCTCTGACGATGAGAACATAACAATGGAAGGGAGGATCGTTCGCTGCGACCACCTCGCCGGGACGATCCACGAGGTGGCAGCGGTGTTTAATACGCCGATCGACCTGACGTTATTTACTAATATGAGTTCTGCGGAAGTCGACGCACATGCCGCAGAATATGAGGACGATGTTAGCCGCGGTGACATCGAGAGCGGGCCAGGGCACGGTCTTGCTGGTCGACGGATACAGACTCGACCGCAGGCTTTACGGTTCCTATCTGGATCGGGCCGGCTTTATCTGTCGTGACGCCGGCAACGCTCAGGAGGCGCTGGACGTGGTGAGTGGCTACGGAGTCGATGTGGCTGTTATCGACGTTTGCGGGGAGCCGGAGTACGGCTTGAAGTTGATCGATCAACTTCAGGAAACCTCATTCAAGGGGCCCGTTCTGGCCATGTCCGCGGACAATGACGAAAATACGAAGGGATCGGCGTTATCCGTCGGTGCCCAGGTATTTTTGGCAAAACCGATCGATGGCGAGACGCTTATCTACCAGATCAACCAACTGGTCGGGAAAGGGCATCAAATGTTAAACGGGGGCGATCCGATTGTCAGTTCCTTGAGCCAGGACGACTCGATGACGCCGTTGCTACGTGAGTTTATCAGCGATGCTCGTGAGGTTGCGAATACGGTCAGGTCCGCGAAGCAGATCGGGGATCACGAGCACCTGCGTCTGGTCTGTCGGCAGCTCAAAGGTTCTGGCGGGGGATACGGGTTTACTGAGGTGACTGAATCGGCGGGTGAGGTGATCGAGGCGTTAAACCTGGCTGGAGACGACGTTGAGCGTCAAAATGCCTCGATCGATCGGCTGCTTGACGTACTAAGCCGAGTCAGGGCCGGTTGAATCTAATACGCGATGTCCCTGACAGCGGCCTTGGACAGAGCTGTTGATTCATACGGGACCCGGCGCACATCTCGATAAGGTGTTTACGCACACGCCCTTGTGACAGAGGCGGGGGAGACGCCGTCACGGACCCAGACACTGGATCGGCCGCGGTGGCCTTGCACGGTGGTCAGGCGGCGGAGATAGGTCCTCAGGGCGTCTTCATCAAACTTCACGAGGAAGTCGCTCGTCGCTGAGCGGTTGCGTTGACGGATAAGGTCGATCATTTGCTGCTTGCTCATGCCTGGCTCCAAAGGCGTGTCCTGTTCAGATAGGCCGATTACATAAAGGCCCATTGCGAGGTGACTTCTCGTCGCCTGCCTTGGATCGGACAGGTTCAGACCGAGCCTTGAGGGTGTAACTACAGCGGACCAAAGAACGTGTCGATGGCGGTGGGTTGATCTCACGTCGCGGTTGTGTCCGAATATATCCTGCGGGACCCGTCACGATCCATAGTGTGGACCGGCGGCAGGGTTGTGCAAGGCCCCATCTGATCCGGCCTACGCCCCGACAGGAGAGACGTGTTATGGCGATGATTGTTCACAGCCCCCATGACGGCCAGGCTGTCAAAGTCCGAGACCAGGATCTGCAGCGAGCGATCCGTGACGGCGAAGGCCGTATCTTTTATGCGGTTAGGCGCAGTGACGGGCAGGGGTATTACGGCTCCTTCACACGCAAAGGGTCTGATAAGGATGAGCAGCGCTACTTAGATATGCTTGAGAAGACACAGCATGCCCGCGGAGTGGGAGCCGAGCGTTCGGCCCAACAGATCCACGACGCCACGGGACAATCGTCTCGACCCGGTGTGATGCGCTGGGTGCTGCTGCTCATCGTTGCGGCAATCATCGCGTCCGTGACGTGGTACCTGGTACGGCCCGATAACCAAACGGGCGGGACGGGGCATCTGCCTGCCGATCAACCAACACCCGGTGCATCCGGGTCAGCGGGAACCGGTACGGGCATGGGTGTTGACATCAATACCTTGACAGGTACAGGCACGGTGGGAGATGCGGTGGTTGTAGGTGGTCGGGGAGATCCCCAAATATTTGTCGAAGCATCGGGCCAGCACTACATAGGCACGGCATCGGGCCTGCGGTACACGATCCTTCGGCCGGGCACGGGTGATACCGCGGTTGCGGGGCGGTATGTGCTGGTGCAGTTTACCGCGTCGAGCTTATCAGGCCAGCAGATCGATCGGTCGGTCCCCGAGCGTCCGGTGGGTTTTGTTTTATGGTCTGGCGGGGCGCCCCGTGGTTGGGATGAGGGGGTCGCCGGGATGCGTGTCGGTGAGAAGCGGCGTGTGATCCTTTCGCCGGAATTGTTATTCGGACGGTATCCCGGTTCGGTGGAGTTGCCCGAAACCACCTTACAGTTTGACTTCGAATTGGTCGGTGTCCTGCCGGGTGTCCGTGTCACCACCGACACGCCCGGGCACGGCTCGATCGCCCGGCCGGGTGACACGGTCCAGGTGCATTACAAGGCGTATATTGATCGCAGCTCGATGGCGTATGACAGCTCATATGATCGGGGTGAACCGGTCGAGTTTCGCATCGGAGCCGGCGAGGTGATCCAGGGGTGGGAACTGGGCGTGATCGGTATGATCGAGGGCGAGACACGAACGATCGAGATCCCCCCGTATCTTGGCTACGGCGAGCACGGTGCGGCCGGGGTCATCCCGCCCGGTGCCAGTCTGAGGTATTACATCGAGTTGCTGAAAGTGACCGGGCCCGCCTCACGCTACGCGGATATCAGTTTTGACCACAGTGGCTGACCCGGCAGGGCATCTGGCCAACCATCCTCGTGATTTCGCCAGCCTGGCCATGAATCCGCCTGTTTGGTGCCGGGGAAGGGGTTACACTCTTAGGCATGATCAAACGGATAGCCGGGCTCATCCTGCTTATGTTCGTCATCCCCCTGGTCATCGGGGGGTTCGGCGATCCCCAGCCGCAAGCCGATTTTGTGTATTCGTCCACGGCCGAACACAACAGCCGTGACCCCCAGCGGATGACCTACCTGCATGACATCCGGCTGACCGATGCGTTGTTTGAAACGCTGGTCATCCTGGATTTCAATGACATGAAGACCTATCCCGGGGTCGCCGAATCCTGGGATATCTCTGAGGACGGGCTGACTTATACGTTCCACCTCCGCGAGAACGCGCGTTGGTCCAACGGCGATCCGGTTACGGCAGGTGATTTCCTTTATAGCTGGCGCAGAGCGATGCTGCCCGACACCGCTGCCGGCTACGGCCATTTCATGTTCTTCATCAAGGGAGCGGAAGCGTTTTTCCATTGGCGGTCCGATCAATTGGAGCGGTACGTCGAGACCTTTGGCGAAGGCGGGGGTTCGGAGCAAGACGCCCGGGTGTACTGGGACGAGGCTCAGAAGAAGTTTGACGAGCTTGTGGCTTTATCAGCACCCGACGATCGGACGCTGGTGCTGCAACTTAACCGGCGGACCGAGTACTTCCTGGACATGTTGGCGTTTGCGACGTTCATGCCCGTGCATCCGCCCAGTGTCCGGGCCGGCGTTATCTTCAACGCGGACACCGGCGGCCTGCTGGATGATCCAACCTATTGGAACGACCCCGAAAGGCTGATCTCAAACGGGCCTTACATCCTCCAGGATCGCAAATATCGCCGGTATAACTACATGGTTGCCAACGAGTGCTACTGGGACCGGGCATCGATGAAGAACAACTCAGTGCTCGAAATGATCGTCAGCAATGAGCAGTCGCAACTTCTGGCCTACGAGTCGGGCGATATCGATTACGTCCCCGGCGTGATCCCGGCGATCGCCTACGACATGATCCGCAGTGATCGGAACGACGTGCATGTGGTGCCGAGGGCGGGGACGTATTTCTACAACTTCAACTGCCAGCCGACGCTGAACAACGGCGAACCCAACGCGCTGGCTGATCCGCGTGTACGTAAGGCCTTGGCGATGGCGATCGACCGGGACGAGATCATCAAGTCGGTGACGCGCCTGGATGAGCCGCCGGCGTACAGCTTCGTGCCGCCGACGGCGTTGAAGCATTATGTTCCGCCGACCGAGGATGGCCCACGCTTCGACCCCGTGCGTGCCAAGGCGCTGCTGGCGGAAGCCGGCTACGAAGATGGCGGAGAGATCAAGGGGCTCTCCATCCTCTACAACACCAACGGTGGACATGAGAACACCGCCCAGGCGATCCAGAATATGTGGAAGGAATACCTGGGGGTGGATGTGACGCTGGAGGGCGTGGAAACGAAGATCAGCTCCGCCCGATCCCGTACCCAGGACTACACGATCCGACGGGCCGCGTGGTACGGGGATTACGCCGACCCGACGACGTGGCTAGATATCCGTCGGAGTGACGATGAAAACAACACCACGAAGTGGGAGAACCTGGAGTTCGATCGGCTCTTGGACCAGGCCGCTGAGGCCTCCGACCCGGAACTCCGCAGAGATCTGCTGCGTCAGGCCGAATCAGTTTTGATTAGAGAATCACCTATGGCGTTGATCTATCACCAGGTCGAGGTGGCATTGTTCGACCCTGATCGTGTGAGTGGTCTTGGCCTGAACAGTTGGAGCCGTGTGCGCTTCGAGCACATTTCGGTGGATCGGGAGCGGGGAGATGGTAGGGCGAAATGACCGGATGGGAAGCGCCGGGGGCCGACCGTTTGGCTTGAGAAAAAAGGCGGCGAATTAATGTTTCGATTGATCTTCTGGCGTTTGGTGCAGTTCCCGCTGATATTGGCGGTGATCTTTGTGGTGACGCTGTTGCTTGCGTGGGTGGTACCGGGCGACCCGTTGAGCACGGACGACGGCCGGGAGGTCAAGCCTGAGATCAAGGCCGCGATGATGCGGCAGTACAGCCTCGACAAAGGGCCGGTCTATTTTGGGATGAGCTACCTGAAGGGGATCGTGGTGGGGACGGACCGTGCCTGGCCAGACTTTGGTCCGTCACTTCATCATCAGGATGAGCGGGTGTCGGGGATCATCGGATCCAGCCTCCCGGTGAGTGTGATGCTCGGTTCGGCTGCGCTGGCGGTGGCGCTTTTCATCGGGACGGTGTCGGGGGTGATCGGCGCGTTACGCCCGGGTGGGATGTTGGATCTATCAAGCCTGGGTGTCGCGTTGGTGGGGATCAGTCTGCCAAACTTTGTGACCGGATCGGTATTGCTGGTTGTGTTTGCGGGGATGTTCAAGTGGTTCCCGGTGGCGGGGTGGGGTTCGCCGATGCACATTTTTCTCCCGGCGGTGACGCTGGGGATCGCACCGGCGGCGTACATTGCCCGGCTGGTGAGACTGGGATTGGCTGACATCATGTCCAGTGACTATATCCGCACCGCACGCGCCAAGGGCCTATCGAAGCACAAAGCGCTCTTTGAGCATGCCTTGAAGGTTGCCTACCTCCCCGTGCTCAGCTTCATGGGACCCGCGGCCGCGAGTGTCATGACCGGATCGTTCGTTGTCGAGAAGCTCTTTAATATCCCCGGCATGGGTGATCACTTCGTCAACTCCGTGATCAACAAGGACCAGTTCCTGATCCTCGGTGTGGTGCTGACTTTTTCGACGATGCTCGTGATGTTCAACCTGATTGTCGATGTGGCTTACGCCTGGATCGACCCGCGTATCGAGCTGTGATACGCATCACGATAAATACTCGTGCCCATCACGGGCCGATCCCCCGGCAAAGCCGGGGGCTGAGGGTAAAGCGGACGCCCGTGAAATAAACAGAAACCGCATGGTGGTGTAATGGACTACGGCTGTTGAGGCTTTGCTCCGGCTACTGGTTTGCCCGGCAGCCATCCGCCCATGACGGTGGATTTTCTTTTCATCGACACGATCACCAGGACCGCTCCGAAGGCGAAGAGCAGGCCGCTTAGCCACTGCCCGCGTGTGATGTGCAGCGTGGCGAACTCTTTGTCCATAAGGTGCGAATCGGGCATCCGGAAGAACTCATCGGATATCCGCATCAAGGCGTAGACCATCGAACACATCCCGGCAATCACGCCGGGCTTGCGTGGTTTGGTCCAGACGATGGCTAATACGGATAACACGACCAGACCCTCCATGACACCGGCGTAGAGTTGCGAAGGGTGGCGGGCAGTTAAGAAGGGCTCGACCGCGTGGGCGATCATACGATTCCCCTCCTGGATAAGGCTGGTCACTGTACCCGCGTCCCACTTGGTCAGGCTTGGCACGACGGATCCGGGCGCTGGCAGTGCCGCGAACACCGCATCCAGTTTTGTGTCCGGTGCATCAAACAATTCTTGTGGAAACTTCACAGCTAGGGGGAATTCAGGGTCGCAGGGTCGACCGAGCAGTTCACCGTTGATGAAATTGGCGACCCGGCCGAAGAATACACCCAGGGGTGCGGTGAAGGCGAACAGGTCTGTGAGGTAGAGGAAGTCATGCTTGTGTCGCCTCGCGTAGAACAGGCAACCCAGCATCCCCCCGATCATCCCGCCGTGGCTGGCCATGCCGCCTTTATTGATTGCAAGCACGTCCCAGAAGGGAAGTGTTTTGGAAAAGTCATCGATCATCCCGGGCTTGTAGAGCAGGACGTAACCCAATCGGCCACCCAGCACGATCCCGATCGCAACCGCGAAGACCAGGTCGGCGGCATGCTCGGGCTTGAGTGTTGAGATTCCGACTCGACAGACACGCTTGACCATCAGGTAGGCGACAAGAAAGCCGGCGAGGTACGACAAGCCGTACCACCTGATGGGGAGCGGTCCCAACTCAATCAGTATCGGGCTGAGGTTGTGAAGCCAAACCGCGAGTGCCATGGTGTGCCCGGTCTATGTGGCCAGGAGGAATTGCCGGCTCAACGAGTGGGTGTGTCAGTGCCGCTTGGGGCCGCGTGCTTTACGTTTAGATTTTTTCTTGACTTTGGGCTTAGCGGCCTGCTTCTGGGTGGACTGTAAGCTGGGTTTCTTTTTGGTTTTTGACTTGCTGCTAGATTTGGGGCGGTCATTCTTAGTTTTGTTCTTGTATTTCTTAGATGTCGGAGACGATTTACGCTTCGAATCTCCATCGACGACGACCATCTCCATGACGCGCCGCCCCAGATCGACGGCTGCGACGCGGACGGTGAAGGTGTTGCCGATGGACACGGTTTTGCCGGAGCGCTGGGCGACCAGTGCGCCGGTTTTTGGGTTGTGTTTCCAGCGGTCGTTTGCGGAGCCCGGGAGGTCGTTGCTGCGGACGAATCCGTCGATCAGGTACTTATCGATCTGGATGTAGACCCCCGCGCCGGTGACGCCGGTGACGGTGCCGCTGAAGTCTTCGCCGAGGTGGTCGGCGAGTAGTTGCAGGACAAGGAAGTTGCGGAGCTCGCGTTCGGCGCTCTCGGAGTTTCGCTCCGTCGTTGAGCAGTGCTTGCCCTGTTTGTGCAATTCTTCTTCACTGGGGACGAAGTTGTCTGAGGTGATCCTGGCCCCGATCCTCTTGGCGTTGACACGTTTGCCCTGGGTGCCGTTGGATGCGAGTTTGAGGTAGGCGTCGATCCCGCGGTGAATGATCAGGTCGGGGTAGCGCCTGATCGGGCTGGTGAAGTGGGTGTAGTGTTCACTGGCCAACGCGAAGTGTCCGACCAACATCGGTGAGTACTCGGCCTTGCTGAGTGTGCGTAGCACGGCCATGTTGACCGACCGCTGTGCCGGTTTGCCGCGCACGGCAAGGAGCAGGGTTTGTAGCTGCTTTCGGCTGGGCTTGGCGGGGATGTTGTAGCCGGCCACTCTTGCAAACATTCTCAGGTCGTTGATGCCGTGGGCGTCCGGGTCCGGGTGGATACGCCGGATCATCGGGACCCCGAGGCGGACGAACAGGCGGGCGGTCGCCTCGTTGGCCTCGACCATGAACATTTCGATCAGGGTATGCGTGAAGGCGTTGTCCTCGGGCTCTGCGTCGATCACCCTGCCCGAGTTGTCAAAAATCAGTTCGACCTCGGGAAGCCCAAGCACGATCATTCCCTGGCCGAGCCTGCGTGCGCGGATACGCTTGGCCAGGTCGTTCATCAATTTCGTTGCTTCGATGACGGGCTTGGGGTATTTCGGCTCTGTTTTTGCGTGCTTGCGTGCTTCTTTGATGTCGTCATCGATCAGGGCCTGGGCTTCCAGGTAGGTCATCCGCTTGTCAGATCGGATCACGGTGCGAGCGAATCGTTCGCCTAGAACCTTGCCGTCGGCGTCGTACTTGATGAAGCACGACTTGGCGTAGCGGTTCACGCCTTCCTGGAGTGAGCAGACGCCGTTGCTGAGGACTTCGGGGAGCATCGGGACGACGACCCGGGGGAGGTAGGTGCTGTTGCCGCGTGCGTAAGCTTCTTCATCCAGTGCCGACCCGGGCGTGACGAAGTGTGCGACGTCGGCGATGTGGACGCCCAGCTCAAAGACGGTTTTCCCGTTTTCCTCGGAGGTGTTGATGGAGATGGCGTCGTCGTAGTCTTTGGCGGTGGGGGGGTCGATGGTGAGTGTGAGTGTGCCGGTGATGTCTTCGCGGTCGGGTGGGATCGCGTCGCCGTCAAACGCACGTGACACCTTCCGGGCCTCTTCGAGGACTTGCGGGGCGAACTTTTCCGCCAGGCTGTACGCCCGGATGACGGAGAGGGTTTCGATCTCGGGTTCGCCGCCCTCGCCCAGGACCTCTGTGATGACGCCTTCGGCTACGTCGTTGGCGTCTTTGGGGTATTCAACGATATCGATGACGACTTTGTCACCGACGTGTGCATTTTTAACCGAAGGGTCGCGGATAACGACCGGGTCTCGCATCAATCGTCCGTCGATCTTGACAACGTGTAATGAGCCGCGTTTGATCAGTGTGCCGACGTACTGGCGGTCTACCCGCTGGAGGACCTCGACGATCCGGCCGACGAATGGGGATTTGCCCGCCCCGCGTCTGCCTTCGTGAATGACTTTTGCGCGGACGCGGTCGCCGTTCATGGCATCGCCGGTGGATCCCGGGGGGATGAACAGGTCACCGTGCTGTGTCAGTTCGTCGGGCTGGAGGAAGCCGAAGCCTTTCTCGTGGGCGCGGAAGACGCCGACCATCTCTTTGCCCGGGGGGGGTAGCGCGATGGTGTCAGACGAGCCCAGGATGACGCAACCATCCTCGAGCAGGCTTTCGGCCGCTTCCTGGAATTGGCTGAAGTCGGCGTCGGAGACACCCAGGTCCTGGGCCAGTTGCCTGAGTGTGCGGGGTTCATACCGGGTATTAGCGATATGACGGAGTATGCTGCTGGTGTATCGTTGAGGCATGGGGACTAGATACGAGGGGGCGGCTCACGGTGTTTTATCCGGGCTTGAGCCCACAGCCCGCCGAGCGTCTTTTGCCCGACCCGGCTATGCTACCGCAGATCAATAACCCGCGACAGAAGTACCCCAATGTGAGGCCCAACATGGCAACCGATGATCAGATCATAAAAGCCGCTGCTGAGCTTGGTGAGAAGCTTGGCGAACATCCCAAGGTGGGGCGGCTGGAGGCGGCGATTCAGAAGCTCAAGGAAGACACGGAGGCTCAACGGGCGTTGAACGATTTGAATCGGCACCTGCAAGCCGTGGCCGAGAAAGAGATGTCTGGGCAGCCTATCGAGGTGGCAGACAAGCAGCGGCTCCAGGCGTTGCAGACCGAGGTGGTTCATAATCTGGTGTTGCGGGAGTTTCAACTGGCCCAGATGGATTACGTGGATCTGGTCAGGCGGTTGGATGACGCGATGTATGGCCGTAGCTCTGCGGCGGCGGCGGTCGGCATGGCGGGCGGTACGGCATCGGCCGAGTCGCCGGTCTCAAATCCGGACCTTGGTTAGTCTTAGCTGCCACATTTTCGATACACGGCTGCACCGTGTTCGAGCGGGCCGTTGGGAATGGGTGTTGTCAATTGGTAAGGGCGGTTGTTATTCGCCGACAGCCAACTCTTCATCGGTGAAGTTAAATGGCGGGGCTTTCAGCACCTCTCGCCAACGGTCCGCGGAGGCACGCAGCTCGGCGGCGTTGTTCGGGTCGATAGGCTGGGGCGGGGTCACTCTCGGGACTTGTCTGGCTACGTCATCCATCACACGGCCACAGATCGCGGCCATTGCGATTTTATCTTGCCGGGCATTTTCAGCTTCTTCTTCGTTTCCAGCGTCGTTATTTTCGGCAGCGGCAGCGAATTGATCGGCGATCAATGCGTAATACCGGAAGGCAATGCGCGCCAATTCAAACTGTTCCTTATCGACGTTCTTAGCGCCGGCTCGTAGGGCAATCAACTTGCTCCAGAGCTGCTTCATCCCGCCGTGGACGGGTTTGAAGCGTGCGTCGGGATTTTGCTTGTGAAACTGTACGCGGGCGTTGAGTCCCTCGAGAACCTTTAGGATGGCGTCGGGCAGGTCGATCTCCGCCATGGCGATAAGGACCTGCTCAAGCACCAGCGATGAGTCTTCGGCCTTGAGGCGTCTGGCCATCACGTCCAGGACGTCTTGTTGTTCCTGTTTGTTGAGCCTGTTGTTTTTAGCAGCTTCCCCGACAGCTTTGGCGATCCAGTAGCGGACGGCGGCGCTGGGATCGTTCTCACCGGCTTGGAGGACGGTGACCAGGCTCTGGCCGGAGAGTTTGGCGCTGACGATCGCCACGTTCAGGCGTGTCATCAGCGGGCCGTCGGGTGCGAGCAGGGGAGCGATCCGCGTGGCGATGGCTTGGCTGTAGTAGTCCTTGAAGAAACCGGATGTGCTGAGGCTGTACTGCTCTGTGAGGCGAGAGCGACCTTGGGCGACTTCTCCGGGGTCGTTGCTCTGCAGCCTGGCGACCTGGGTATCGACGAATGCATCGACGGTGGCTTCTTGCTGCGGTGTTAATGCGGCGGTGGCTCCAAGGATCGGTTGCGGCAGCGAGTTCTGATTTTGGGCGAGTAGTGGCTGGCCCCCCGGCCCCAGCGTGGCGACACACAGCGCCGCCAAAAGCCAAAGCGGGCATCGGCTGAATCTCATCGGAGTCCTCTCAGGCAGGCAGGGAATTAAGCCGTCCGTCCGTCGCAGAGGACGCGGCCGGTCCAGACCCGCAAAAACTAGCATTGGGCTGGAAATCTGTCAAATATCATGGCCCGGGCGCACCCCTCAACTGCTGACAAAACAACGCGTTGTAATCCGGGTTTAGGTCGCTGTTCATCGTATCGAGTTTATGCCTGGAAAATCCAGGGGCCACCAGAGCATGACGAAGATCGATGCCACGTAGAGTCCAAGGCCGACCATCGTCATGACGATCCCCACGCGGTAGAAGCGGGTTTTCCGGTCTCGGTACGCCAGGGTCGTGCTCAGCCAATGCTCGACCTGCGTTCCGGGATGCTGGGTCAGCCAGCGCAGGTGCAATACGCCGTAGCACACGGTCACGGCCGCGATCATGACCAGGGCCACCCCGCTGATGATCAGCCACTTGGCGACATCGTTGGTGCCGGCGATGAGCCTGCCGGAGAAGCCGGTGGTGGTGATGACGATGCCCGACAGGCCAAGCAGGACCTGCGAGCGGTGGTGCAACACCATAAACTGCCGTTCAACGGCCTCCATGATGGATCGGATGTCATCCCGCCCATAAATCTGGATGATGCGATCGATTTCTTCCTGTTGGGTCGGGTTGGGCATGCGGTCATGATAACACCGGTGGATGGCGGTGTGGTTGTGTGTGGATGTCCCCTGGCCGTGGGTCTTGTATGTGGGTTCAGGCACCTAGGCGTCATAGATCGCGGGGGCATCTTGAGCCTGGCTCTGTCGGGCATGCCAGCGGGTGGCGTAAGACTCTGCGGGTTATGGCGTTCACGTTTTTGTATGTTGTTTCGGTCTTAGGCTCCTGACCTCAGCCGCCCGCCTTGCCTACCGATAGGCTGGTATGACCTGTGCCAATACATCCTCGGGCCTCATTCGGGTGAAGGGGGTTCGATCTCGAGGTGTGTTGCGGGGTTTAAGGGGACTATGTTGTCTCGATTGGCGGCGGTGGGCCCACACGATCGTTATGATCCGTGCAACACCCCGGCAGGTTGCCCTTGGAGTGGCGATGGGGTCTTTCATCGCCTTTACACCATTCATCGGTTTGCAGACCCTGATCGCTGCGTTGGTGGCGACGCTCGTGGGTGCATCCAAGAAGGCGGCGATGCTTGCCGTCTGGATCAGTAATCCGATCACGATGGGCCCGATCTTCGCGTTGACTTATCAATTGGGTGTTGTGCTCGGCTCCCCCAGGCCGGCGTCTGCCGCGGCTTCGGTGCAGCTTCCGGGTGCGCCGCAGGGCTCTGATGTGATTCTGCCTGTGTCCGGCAGCGGGATTGTGAATCTGCTCGAGGTTGGGTGGGGCTACCTTCTGCCCATGCTGGTGGGGGGGGCGGTGGTCGGCCTGCTTGCCGCGGTCTTGTCTTACCGTCTGACGCTGCGTGGGGCCATGGTCTATCAGGCTGCTTGCGCCAGGCGTTCGCGGGTCCGGTTCAAGTCAACATCGTCCGGATAACTAGCGCTCAGCCGTGTAAGTTGGTTCTGTTACACATCTTCACGCGGTTTCATCATAGATCCCGTCTCCACATGCCGATGGCTATCTGTATGAGCGGCTCCACTAGCATTACACCGGGATGTCACGGGTCGGGGAGAGATTCCTTCGACACGGTATCGCTACGTCGATGGCTGCGGGTTTTGTTCCCGATGCGGTCCAGCCCCAGGCGGATCGCACTGGGTGTATCGCTCGGCGTGCTGATCGCGTTCTCACCGACGATCGGATTTCAGATGGGGTTGGCCCTGGTGGCCGCGTGGATATTTAATGCATCCCGGATTGCGGCGGTTTCTTGCGTGTGGATCAGCAACCCGCTGACAATAGGCCCGGTCTTCGCGTTTACCTATGCGGTGGGACGCCCGTTCTGGTATGCCTCTCCCGAAGTGGGTTTTTCACAGTTGAGTAGGGCGATCGGTGGTGGCCTCGGCCCATCCAGCATCGGTTCTGTATTCAGTGCTTTTCATAGTATCTACAGCCTCGGCACGGGGGTGTTTATGCCGATGCTGATCGGCGGACTGATTACCGGTTTTGTGGCCGGTGGTTTGTGCTTCTTCCCCGCCAAGTCGATCGCCTCGTATTGTCATAAGCTACTTCGGCGGCGATCCCGGACCTCGCGTCGGGGAGGACCACGCGGTGTCAAATTGATAGTTCGTCAAAATATCAGGCCTGTCGAGGTTCTACATGCTGGTAATCACCCCACGCCGACACAACGCCGTGCCGCGTGAGAATTTCGACTTCAGTACGGTGCCAGTCCCCGGCTAGTCTTCCGCCTCTATCCCAAGATCTTTGATTTTCTTATTGAGTGTGTTGCGGTTGATACCGAGGAAGTCGGCCGTTCGTACTTTCACGCCGCTGTTGCAGTCCAAGGCCTCACGGATGAGCTGTTTCTCGATCTCGCCGATCACCAGGTCGTAGACCTGGCCCTCACAAGCCTGGTACTCGCGGATGGCGTGCTCGGCCAGGCGCGAGGCAAGCGATTCGATCGAAGTATCCGTTGAGTCTGACCGGGTCTGTTTTGAAAACAACCGGATCTGGAGCGGCAACAGATCTACGGAGAATTCTTCTCCCGTGGACAGCACGACCGCCCGCTCCATCGCGTTCTCCAGTTCGCGGACGTTGCCTGGCCAGGGATACCGAAGCAGGGTGTTCAGGATGTCGCGGTTTATTTTCCGCAAGCCGCGTTGGTTTTCCGTGTTGTATTTGTCCAGGAAAAAATCGATCAGCCGGGTGATGTCTTCCCGCCTTTTGCGCAGTGGGGGCAAGTTAATCTGAACGACGTTGAGTCTGTAATACAGATCCTCCCGGAAGTTGCCTTTCCTGATCTCATCTTCGAGGTCGAGGTTGGTCGCGGCGATAATCCGGGCGTCGACCTTGACCGTTTTATGATCACCGACCCGCTCAAATTCGCGTTCCTGAAGCACTCGCAGGAGCTTGACCTGTAGCTGTGGGTCCAGGGTTCCGATCTCATCCAGGAAGATCGAGCCCCCTTCCGCGGCCTGGAACCTGCCGATCTTGTCTTTGACCGCCCCTGTGAAGGCCCCCTTGATATGGCCGAACAGCTCCGATTCAAGCAACTGGGGCGACAGGGCGCCGCAGTTGATCCTGATCAGGGGGTGATCTACCCGGGGTGAATTGAAGTGGATCGCTTTGGCGATCAACTCCTTGCCGCAACCGGTCTCGCCCAGCAGAAGCACCGTCGCCCGGCTGCTGGCGACCTGCCCGATGGTCGCGAGCACATCCAGCATTGCCGGACTGGACCCGATGATGTTGTCGAATTTGTATTTCCCCCTGAGGTTGTCCCGCAGGAGTTGGGTTTCCTCCAGCCACTGGTCCTTCTCGACCTGGATGAGGTGGTGGATGCGGATCGTCTGTGCGATCGAGCCGGCGACAATGGTCAGGAGCCGGGTGTCGGCGTGGAGATGTTGTTCGTCGATGAAGGGTTTATCGATGCTGATGGTCCCGACGGTCTGGCCCCCGTCGTTGACGGGTACGCAGATGAAACTGGTCGGTACGTTTGTGGTGTGGGTTTCTTCGAGGTCCCGGCTGCCCGTGCGGTTTAGAAATGCCGGGTGCTTGGTGATATCCCTGACCACCTCGGGTTCACCCGAAGCCAGTACCTGTCCGGTCACCCCTTCCCCGGCTGCGTAACGGCCACGCTGCTGCTCAGCGGCACTTAGGCCAATGCTGGCCACGATGCGCAGCTGGTCAGAGGCCTGGTCCCATAACACCAATGACGCCCTCTGGATATGTAATCGATCACTGAGCAACGCCATCACACGTTGAAAGAGTTGGCTTAACTCGAGCCCATCGCCAAGGATTTGACTGATTTGCTCCAAAATGTCTAATTCTTGTTCAGCTCGCCGCATGGTCTGCTAATTAAATCATCACCGGGGACACTTTGCAAGCGGCTATCTGCCGAGATGGTGCGCACAAAACCAAACAAATACCATACAAATATTTCATCAGCCCGGATTCTGCTTCATTATGTCTTTGCAGGACTTAATTTCAGTCATAGCTGAGATGTGCTGCTGTTGTGCGCTGAATGCTGTCGTATCCGCCAAGAGTGAAGAGCGAACGCATGGCTGCGAACCACAGGGCCGGCCTCGAACCGCTCCATGCGATACGTCACCAGTCAGCGAGTGATTACCACGATGACCAGCAACGCAAATCAGCACCTAGCCAACAGTACTTTGTCTTCGGAACTGCTTGACCTGCTCATCGATGAGCATCGGATCGGTACGGAGCCAAGGCTGCGTCGGCTCTGGGATTACTACCGGAATCCCCGGAGGCTAGACAACGGCCAGAACACGGGGCGACTTGCCCAGGAAGATGGCCTGCCGCAGAGGCTGGCTCGATCCCGGGGGGGCGATGACCCGGACGCCCAAGCCGGTCGCGAGATCGTGATCGAGAATGATATCGCGTGGCGGATGCACACCAACGTCGACTTCATGTTCGGCAAGCCGCTTTCGATCCAGAGTACAGCCAAAGACCCCCGGCGAGCCGAGACGATCCAGCGTTTCCTCCGCCGGGTGTTCAGTGCCAATGGCGGTGCCAGGTTTTTCCAGGATCTGGGGCTATTAGGCTCCGTCTACGGATATGTGGATGTGCTGGTGCGTGTGTCTGATCCGCCGCAGACACCGTTGGGTGACGGGGGCTCTGCCGCCGACCGGGTCGTGCTGGAAACCATTGAAGCCCCGCGTGCCATCCCTCTCTTGAGCCCACAGGACTACCGCCGACTCGACGCCTACGCCCTGCACTTCCGCCAGAGGACTTCTCAGGTCGAACAAAACCATTTCTTAACCAGGGTTCGCAACCGGGTCCTTGGTG
>JAJDCV010000226.1 GCA_029260675.1 Phycisphaeraceae bacterium | reverse complement strand
AGGGGCTGGCCGTTGACCGACGTGAATTTTGAGCCGGGGATGATGTTCGAGCCCTCGGCCGGGGAACCGGGGATGGTGTTGCAGAGGATGTTTGTTTCAATAGCGGCCTTGAAACCGCGGACGCCGATGTGGTTGTTTTTGTCTGGCGTGATCGGGCCTATTTCAATTTCTTCGCCGCCGCGAAGAACGGTCATCGTCAGCGGCTTGCGGTTAGCACTCTCGATGACGTCCCGGAACGTGTTGTAATCAGGCCAGGTGACGTTTCCGATTGATGCGACGATATCACCGGGTTCAACACCTGCCTCTGCGGCGGGGTGATTCTTGAGTACTTCCAGGATCTTAATCGGTGGGAGCAGGCCCATGAGGTTAAGCGGGCCGTCGCCTTGCCTTGTAAGTTGTGGCGTGGCTGCGACGCTGATATCTACGTTGTGCCCGTTTTTAGGATTCGTAAAAGTGACGGCGGCTTCGAGTCCCTGATCGGCGGTGAGTACCGCTTCGTACTTGGCGAAGCTGTCGACCGTCGCGCCATTGACGGCGGTGATGACCATGCCCTTGGTCAGCCCGGCGGCTTCGGCCTCGCTGTCGCCTTCGACTTTAAGGATCTCCAGGCTCAACGGGGGATCGATCCCTATCCAGAAAAGCCCCAGAGATTTCAGGGTTTCCGGCACGATCGGGAAGACCAACTCACCGTGTTCGCCGGGCCGCTTGACGGTCATCGACAGGGGCACA
Organism: Phycisphaeraceae bacterium; assembly: GCA_029260675.1. Taxonomy (GTDB): domain Bacteria; phylum Planctomycetota; class Phycisphaerae; order Phycisphaerales; family Phycisphaeraceae; genus JAJRRS01. The sequence goes on along the minus strand of JAJDCV010000226.1, from coordinate 7,162 downwards.
CCTTCACTTGCGAGGACGGTCGTCGTCTGAACGTCCATCATGTCGCCGACTTCTTTGCCGTCGATACTGAGAATCTGGTCGTCCGGTTGCAGGCCCAGGTAGGCGGGGTCGTTTTCATGGCCCTGTGCGTAGGTCGTGGCGGCGGGGGCGTTCGGGGCGACGGCGCCGACGATCGCGGGGGGGAACTTTACGCCGGACATGAACGCGATCACGAAGAAGATCATCCCGAAGATGATGTTCATGATGACGCCGGCGGAGATGACGGCGAAGCGTGCGGAGACGGATTTATTGTTAAACGCGCGGGGGTCTTCGCTTCGCGCGGTGGGGTCCATGTCCTCCTGCCCGAGCATCTTGACGTAGCCGCCCAGGGGGATGTAGTTCAAACGGTACTCGGTCTCGCCGAGCGTTGACGGGTCTGCGCCCTCGGCTAAAAGCTTTTCATACTCTGGCTCGGTCGTCCCGGTGCGGAACCCCAGGCCCTTGCGCCAGGTCAGCAGCGAGTGCCCGAACCCGATCGCGAACTGGGTGGTCTTGATCCCGACCATCTTGGCGACCAGGAAGTGGCCCAACTCGTGGACGAAGATCAGGAAGCCAAAGCCCAGGACGATCAGGGCGAAGGAGAAATACGCGTTGCTCATCATCAGTTCCATGGTCGTGTCCGTATTATTAATGATGCGATTCAGCCCGGTGGGGCTTGGATTCTAGGATCATCATCTGGCGGGGGTCATGGTCGCTTCAGCCAGCTTGTTTTCAACCCAGTCACGGGCGAGTCGGTCGGCTTCCGTGACGGCTTCGAGGTTGTCCAACGGCCCGGGTGGTATCTCGGTCAGGGCTTGGTCCGCCAGTTCTACGATACGTCCAAAGGGGATCCGCCGTTCGAGGAATGCCTTGACCGCGACCTCATTCGCGGCGTTGAGGATAGCCCCTGCGGTGCCCCCGGCCTCGATCACCTGGTAGCCCAGGCGGGGGGCTTTGAAACGGTCAAAATCCACCGGCTCGAAGGTCAACCCCCTTAATGTCGACCAATCCATCGCGTCGCTGCAGCTTCCTACGCGGTTGGGGTAGGTCAGGGCGTACTGGATCGGGGTGCGCATGTCCGGCGGGCCCAGCTGCGCCAGGATCGAGTTGTCGGTGAATTCGACGAAGCTGTGGACCACGGATTCGGGGTGGACCAGCAGGTCGATTTTCTCGCCGGGCAGGTCGAACAGCCAGTGGGCCTCGATGACTTCAAGCGTCTTGTTCATCATCGTGGCTGAATCGATCGAGACCTTCGGGCCCATGCTCCAGGTCGGGTGGCGCAACGCCTGGTCGACGGTCGCGTTGTCCATAGTGAGCTTGTCGGTGGTCCTAAACGGCCCGCCCGAGGCGGTGAGGACGATGCGCTTGACGGGGGGGCGTTGGCCGGGGACGGCTGCGCCGCTGTGCGTGTTGAGGCACTGGAAGATCGCGGAGTGTTCGGAATCGACGGGGATGAGCCTTGCCCCGGAGGCTTTGAGCATCGGCCGGACCAGTTCGCCGGCGGCGACGAGTGTTTCTTTGTTGGACAGGCTGATGGTCAGACCCAGCCGGATCGCTTCGAGGGTGGGTGCTAATCCGGCGGCCCCGACGATGGCGGCGGCGCAGTCGGTGGCCTGGACTTCTTTGACGAGTTTCAATGCGGCGTCCGGCCCGGCGAAGACGGTGCAATCGGGCAGGGCCTGGCGGACGTCCTGACTTTGCGCAGCATCGGCGATCGCGACGTGCTTGACCTTGAACCACCGCGCCTGATCGATCAGTGTTTTAACGTTGCAACCGGCGGCGAGGCCGACAACCTGGATAGAGCTGGACGCGGATCGGTTCAGGTAGTCCACGACATTGAGCGTGTTGGTGCCGATCGATCCGGTCGAGCCCAGGACGATCAGCCGGCGCGTTGACGCTGACCTGTCGGTCATGAGGGCTCCTGAACCGGCTCGGGTTTGTCCACGACCTGATTGGTGTAACCGCCGGGCTTGACCTTCACGGTGAGGGCTTTGGGCGAGGCCGTCGGGTCGCCGTCTTGTGACGCCCCATCTGGTTCAGCGGTGGATTCGCCGGTCGCTTTGGCTTTGGAACCGCGGCGTCGGCGTCGGCGGGGACGCTTGGACTTGGCTTCACCCGGTTCGCCTGACGTCTTTTGGTCGCTGGCTTCTGGGTTGTCTTGTGTGTCTAAGTCACCGTCCGTCTCACCCGGCGGGGCCGGGCTGTCACCGACCTGAGCCGCGTCGTTGTCGACGGGCTTCTTCTTCCTGCTGCGGCTACGCCGTTTCTTCTTTGCGGGCTTGGCTTCGCTGTCTTCGTCGGGCGAGGTCGATGCCTGCGACGGGTCCGTGTCGTCGGGCGGGGCGATGTCTATGTCCGTGGCCTCATCGTTGAGGGGGTCCGGCTGGGTCTCGCTGGTCGATTGTTTCTTTCGGCCACGACCGCCACGGCGGCGGCGGCGGGATTTCTTCTTGACGCCGGTATCTTCCCCGTCAATAGGCTCGGTGGCGTCATCTTCGGGTGGTTGGGTCCGGGCCCCTGCTCGCTTGTTGTCAGCGGTGATCACGGAATCATCGTTTGCGTCTTCCGAGTCATCGGAGTCAACTTCGGGCTGTGTATCGGCGGCCTCGTCGCCGCGGCTGCCGCGCCCGCGTCGGCGTCTTCGGCGTTTGCGTTTGGCGGGCTTGTCCGGGCTGTCCTGCTCGGAATCGGGCGAAGCGGATTCTTCCGGGCCGGGGTATCCAGCCAGATCGATGGCTTGATCGTCGCCCTCATCCTCGAGGTCCAGGCCTTCGATCTGGGGCAGCTCATCACCCTGCATTTCAAGGAAGGTGGTGCCGGTCGGCGGGTCGATACCCTTGATATCGCTGAGTGAGTCGAACTCCATCTGCCCGCCGCGCTCGTCGAACAGGCGGATCTCGACGTAGCTGACGGAGTTGCCGCCGACGCGGACGGTGACGGGTTTGCCGTAGCGTTTTTCGAGCTCGACCAGCTGAGATCGCTTGCGGTTGAGCAGTTGGAAGGCTGCGTCGGGGCTGATGATCAGCTCGGCGCGGACGACGATGTCGCGGTGCAGGACCAGTGCCAGTCGGCGCATGACGTCGAGTACGACGGACTCGGGGCTCTTAACGTGGCCGCTGCCTTCACAGGCGTTGCAGGCGGAGGACTGGGACGACTCAAGTGACGGCCTCATCCGCTGGCGTGTCATTTCAAGCAGGCCGAACTGGCTGATCGACCCGACGCGGGTCCTTGCGCGGTCCTTCTTGAGGTTGTTTCTGAAGCGTGTCTCGACCTGTCGGCGGCGTTTCATGTCGCGCATGTCGATCAGGTCGTTGACGATGACGCCGCCGAGGTCGCGCAGACGCAATTGACGGCAGATCTCATCGACGGCTTCCATGTTGGTGTTGAAGGCATTGGTCTCGGCGTCGCGGGCGCTGCGGCTCTTGCCGGAGTTGACGTCGATCGCGACCAGGGCCTCGGTCTGATCGAAGACCAGTGACCCGCCTGACCTCAGCGGGGCCTCGCGTGCCTTGATGCCTTCGATCTGTTGTTCGATGTCGAAGCGGTGGAACAGGGGCACCGGGTCGTGGTAGTAGGCGACCTTCGGCTTGGACCGGGGGCTGGCGATGGCGAGGAAGTCGTGGGCGCGGCGGGCGGCCTGGGGGTTGTCGATGACGACGCGGGTGATGTCGTTGGTGAACACGTCCCGGATCGTCCGGATGATCAGGTCCTGCTCGGTGTAGAGTTCGCCGACGCCTCGCAGCTCTTTCTTGCGCCGTTCGATGCTCTTCCAGAGTCTGACGAGGTAGGCGAGGTCGCGTTTGAGATCGGTCTTGGTCTGTCCCATCCCGGCGGTGCGGATGATAAAGCCGAAACCCTCGGGGGGCTTGAGCTCGGCGAGGATCTTGCGCATCTCCCGGCGGGCGTCGTCGTCGTCGACCTTGCGGGAGACACCCAGGCGTTGCATCTGCGGCATCATGACCAGGAACCGTCCCGGTATCGACAGGTAGCTGGTGAGGGTCGGGCCCTTGGTGCCGATGCCTTCCTTGAGTATCTGGACAAGGATGTCCTGCCCGCGCTTGAGGCACTTCTGGATCGGCGGCCGCTCGTGGCGGGGCGTCTTGCTGCCGACCTGCTCGGTTTCTTCGCGGTGCTTGGCGGAGAAGTAGCTTGGGTGCAGGTCGGTGATGTGCAGGAAGCCGTTGCGCCCCTCGCCGAAGTCGACGAAGGCGGCCTGTATGGAGGGCTCGACGTTGGTGACCTTGCCCTTGTAGATATTCCCGACGTGTGAGCCGGCGCTTGCGCGTTCCTGGTAAAACTCTTCGAGGCTCCCGTCCTCAACGATGGCGATACGGCACTCCTCGCCGGGGACGTAGTTAATCAACATCTCGGTTTTTGACATGGGGGGGGGTTAGTCGAAAATCAAAGGTCGAAAGTCGAAAGTCGTGTGCAAATAGTCCACAGCCCCGAAGCGGCGATCCGCCTGGGTCTTTGGGCTTTTGACTTTCGACTTACGACTGGCTTGCTAAGACTCACAACTACTTTCGTTCTGGTGCGGCGTTTGCGCTCAAGCGGGTGTGGTTTCACCGGCGAGCGTTCAGGCCGCGGATTTCTTTATCCGGCGTCAGTAACCGATGGAACGTCCATCGAACACGCCGGGGATGGCTTTACTTAACTGGTCGCGTAAATAATTGGCGACCTCTCTGTCCGAATCGAACGTGGCGGCCTTGCGGGCGACACGTCTGCATTGGTCGATCGATACCGCACGGATGATCTGCTTGACCTCCGGCAGGGCGGGGGGGGTGATCGAAAGCGATCGCAGCCCCGACCCCAGCAACAGCATTGTATACTCCGGGACGCTGGCCATCTCCCCGCAGAGGCTGATATCCACATCGGCCTTATCCGCCGCCTGCACGACGCTGCGGATCAGCGATATCACCGCCGGGTGGGCCCCTGAGTACAGGCTGGCGATCCGTTCGTTGCCCCGGTCCACCGCCACGGTGTACTGGATCAGGTCGTTGGTCCCGATGGACATGAAATCCACTTCCCGGCAGAAGGTCTTGGCCTGGATCGCGACCGAGGGGACCTCCACCATGATCCCCACCGGGATATTCTCACGGTAGGCGACCCCCTGCTCCTCCAGGTCCTCCATCACGTCTCCGAGGATCATCCGGGACTGTCGAAGCTCCATGATGTTGCTGATCAGGGGGAACATGATCCTGACCGGCCCGGCGGTGGATGACCGCAGGATCGCCCGGAGCTGCGTCTTGAACAACGGCAGGTTCTGCAGGCAAAGCCGGATGGACCGGCAACCCAGGAACGGGTTGCGTTCGCTGGAGTCGCTGCCGGTGCTGTGTGTCGGATCCATCTTGTCGGCACCGAGGTCCAGCGTGCGGACGGTCAACGGCAGACCATTGAGGTTCTCGATCGCTTCGAGGTAGGTCTGGTACTGCTCGTCCTCCGTTGGCGCGGTGGTGGAGGCCAGATACAAGAACTCGGTGCGGTACAGGCCGATGCCCTTGGCGCCGTTGTTTAATGCCTGTCCGATCTCGCTTGGGAACTCGATGTTGGCCTGGAGGTTAATCTCCGTGCCGTCCTTGGTCACGGCGGGGAGGTCGCGGATCTCGCCGAGACGGTCCTCCAGGGCGACCATCCGGTCGGCCTCTTTACGCGAGAGCATCAACTGCTCGGCGTCCGGGTCGATGGTGACCACGCCACGCTGCCCGTCGATGACGACCATGTCGCCGGTGTTGACCAGGGTGGTGATGTCTTCGAGCCCGACGATGGCGGGGATGCCCAATGCGTGCGCGAGGATGGCGGTGTGGCTGGTCAACCCGCCGGCGTCGGTGGCGATCCCTTTGATCTTGGAGCGGTCCAGCGACGCGGTCTGGCTGGGTGTCAGGTCGTGTGCGATCACCACGGCGCTGTGGGTGAGGTGCCCCAACTCGTCGCGGGCTTTTCCGATCAGGTGCCGTAGGATCCGTCGTTCCAGGTCCCAGACATCCGTGACGCGCTCGCGCATGTAGCGTGACTCGGCCTGGAGGAACTTCTTTCCCATGGCCTTGATCACGGAGTAGACGGCGAACTCGGCGGTGACGCGCTGATTCTGGATCGCGGATCGGATCTCGCCGACGAGCGATTTGTCCTCGAGCATCCCCAGGTGGAAGCCGAAGATGGCGGCGAGCTCGGGCCCGACGCTGGCGGCGGTCTCATCTTTGAGTTCCTGGACCTCGCTGCTTGAAGCTGCCAGGGCGTCGTCCAGGCGTTGCAACTCGTTGGGGACCTGGGCCGGCGCAACCGTACGCCGCGGGATCGGCTGGTCTTCGCCGTCCAATACCATCGCGGGCGCGATGGCCACGCCTGGCGATACCGGGATGCCTTTTTTGGTCTGCATAGGTCCGCGCGGGAGGGAACGTGGTCTTAGGTACGCTGCGACCTTCCCTGCGGGTCTCCTAATTGTAAATCCCATCGATTAATCGGTGAGATGTCTGTCGTGCGCCGGGGTCAGGCCTTAGCGGCCTTTTTGAGCCTTGCGGCGCGGTCGGTTTTTTCCCAGGAGAAGCTGCCGTCGGCCCCGGGCTTTCGGCCGAAGTGGCCGTGGGCGGCAGTCTTGGTATAGATCGGCTTTCTTAGGCCCAAGTGTTTGATGATCCCCGCAGGTGTCAGCGGGAAGTGTTCTCGGACGAGCCGGCTGATCGTGGATTCGTCGATCTTACCGGTCTCGAAGGTCTCGACGTGGACGCTGGTGGGCTGGGCGACCCCGATCGCGTAGGAAAGCTGGACCTCGCAGATATCCGCCAGCCCCGCGGCGACGATGTTCTTGGCGATATATCGGCCCATGTAAGCGGCCGAGCGGTCGACCTTCGAGGGGTCTTTGCCCGAGAACGCGCCGCCGCCGTGTCGGCCTCGGCCGCCGTAGGTGTCGACGATGATCTTGCGCCCGGTCAAGCCCACATCGCCGTGGGGTCCGCCGACCTCAAACTGGCCGGTCGGATTGACGTGGATCGTGACCTTCTTGGGGTCGTACAGCTTCTTGGGCATGCAAGGTTCGATGATGTGTTTGATCACCGCCTTCTTGAGCTGCGCCTGCTTGGCCTTGCCGTTCCACATCGCTGCGTGCTGAGTCGAGAGCACGACCGTGTCGATCCGCACGGGCTTGTGGTTC
>JAJDCV010000225.1 GCA_029260675.1 Phycisphaeraceae bacterium | reverse complement strand
CGTAGACGGGGGCCAGGGGGATGTGGCCGCGTGGGGGTTTAACGCCCACGGCGTCGGCGACGAGCTTGACCAGCTCGCTGAGCGAGACGTACTTCGGGCCGCAGAGGATGAAGGTTTCGCCGAGGGCTTGCTGCTTCTCACCGCAGAGGATGATCCCGTCAACCAGGTCGTCGATGTAGACCATGTGGAAGTTGACCTTGCCGGGGCCGACCATGCGGAACCTGCCGGAGTGGATGGTTTTGAAGAGTTTGAGCAGGCGCATGTCGCCGGGGCCGTAGATCCCGGCGGGGCGGAAGATGGAGACGGGTTGGCCGGCCTTCTGCCGCTCCATAGCGAGCAACTCGCCTTCGAGCTTGGTGCGTTGGTAGATGTCGCAGGGTGCGTAGGGCGCGGTCTCATCGGAGGGGATTTTCTTGACCGATCCATGCACGCCGATGGTGCTGCAGTGAGCGACGCGCTCGCAGCCGTGCTTCTTGGCGGCGTCGAGGACGTATTGGGCACCGGTGTAATTCACATCGTAGTAGTAGCTGTCGGGGTGGCCCGCGGTGCGGAAGCAGGCGGCGATGTGGTAGACCTTCTCGCAGCCGGCGACGGCACGGTCGACGGCGTCCTGGTCGGTGATGTCGCCCTCGAAGAACTCGATGCCGTGGCCTTCCAGGAACGAACGGTCCGAACCCTTGCGTACCATGGCCCGGACCTTGTTACCCTGTGAAGTCAGCGCGACGGCCAGCCGCCCGCCTGTGAATCCTGTTGCACCCGTAACCAGTACCTGCATTGTTTGAGTCTCACACACCCGGATTATTTTTTTCGATCGTACGTTGTTTTGTCACTGCCGGGGCCGTGGAATCGGGTCATGCGGCGTTGGGCCGATGATCCCCGTTGGGATTAGATCGGCTCAATCCCGGGTGTCCGGGAAGTTTACTGTAGAAATCAGAAAGACGTTGTCTGAACCGCTGTTCGCTGAACTCACGTTGGACGTAGTCCCGCCCCGAGTGTCCGATTTTCTGGCGTTTGTCCGGCGAGGCGATCAGTTGTGACAATCCGTCGGCCATCGCTTTCGCCTCGGGTTCGACCAGGATGGATACCTGGTCATCCATGACCTGCGTGTGGGTCGGCAGGCGGGTCGCTACCACGGGCTTGCCGGACTGCAGGTAGCTGTAGACCTTCATCGGGGTGTTGTTCCCCTGGGTCCTTGGTGAGATAAGGATGTCGGCGTAGCCCAGCACGGCCCCGAGGCTGTCGATCGGGACGGGCCCGATGAAGACGGCCCGGCCTTGTTCGCATAATGGACCGGCTTTGGCTTGGTAGTGTTCGATGTGTTCGGCCGAGCCCCCGACGATCAGCAGGACGGCGTCGTTGTGTTTCTCAGCGACCAGAGCGAAGGCATCGAGCATCAGGTCGATGCCCTGGTAGGTTTCGAGGTTACCGACGTACATCAGGCGTATTCCGGTGGCCTGGGTAAGCGCATCGGGCAGGCCGTCGCTATCGCTGCCGGTGAAGGGGATGTCCGGCAGGAGCGCGACGTTGCCGGTGGGGTGGTGCCGCATGGCTTCATCCACAAGTGCCGGGCACACCGCCAGCACGCCCTGCGATCGCTTGACGGTGCGTTTTTCCATCCAACCGAACAGCCAGGCGATGGGCGTGAGCAGCTTGTTTTTTTCAACGATCTGCAGGCTCATCAGCGAATCCATGTCGAAGATGTACGGCACGCCGAAGAGCTTACGTATCAGCCAGGCGATAAACGCCGACTCCTCGACGGCGTGCACGACGTCGTAGCTGTTCCGCCGCGCCATCGACACCGCCTTGGTCGTCATGGCCAGGTCGCAGAGCGCCTTCTGCCAACTGGGGCCGATGGGGACACGCTTGACCAGAGGCGGGCGTTTCGTGCGGTGGTGGGTGACCGATTCGATCTGCACGTCCTCACCCTCGTGGTACGACAGCACATCGACGGTGTGCCCCTGCGCGGCCAGCGCCTGCAGCGCGGCGCGCACCGCGATGGGGGTGCCACGGTTGGTGAAGAAGGGCTGGGGCGCCAGGAAAAGGATCTTCAAGCGGTCGGCTCCGTTATCCAGATCGTTGTGGCGGGTCATTTCGGTGTGAGCCCGCCAAGCTATTCTAGCCGAGGTAAACCGGCTTATGGAATGGGTTTGCTATTCGATGGCTCTATCATCGGTCTGTCTATGGCCGGGACCGAACCGATGTCGGGCGTCTGATAATCGTGCTGTTTACGTGTGATCAGCGGGGTGCGATCGGAGGTGTTTGAGGAATCGACACACCTGCCAACGGGTTTGCAGCTTCAAGAAGTTACCGAGTCCGTCAGGCCGGCCGTAGACCTGGGGCTGCTTCCCACCGGCAAGGATCGTTTGTTTAATCGATTCGGCCGGTGTGTTGCGTTTGATGGGCTTCTCCAGGATCAGCCCGTACCGGCCGACGCGCGTTGTCTGTGAGCGGAATGGCAACGCGCCGCTGCCGGGCAGGACCCACACGCCGCATCGCTGCGCTTCGATGAAGTGCCTGGGCGTCGGGCACATCGCAAGACGCCCGGCGTTGTCACCGAGACAGATCTTCTCGGACAGCGGGTCGTTTAGCACCCGGTCGATGATCCGACCGCGAGCCCACCACCACTTGCCCACGCCGATCGGGATCACCGCCAGCCCACCGGCTTGGATCACCTGCTCAAGCACCTGCTCGGTCGTGTACCGGTAGTCGGGGATCAGCTTATCGCAGCACAGCGATAGGATCTCCACCCGGTCGGTAGCCTGAAACTGCCGGCCCTCAATCAGGATGAGTTCATCTCGGCCTTCGCATTGGGCGATCAGGGACAGGCCGTCGTCGCGGGGGATGAACCGCCACCGCCCGCCGTCCAGTTCGCCCTGCCGCCTTAGTGATTTGAAGGCGTGGATGCCCTCGGGCTCGGCGAGCATCAGGCAGGCGGGTGTGTGTTTGTTCGTGTCCGGGCCCAGATAGAGGCCGTGTTGGGCTTTGGCTCGTCGGATCGTGGTGAGGGTCGCGTCGAAGTAGGTCGCGCGGTCGAAACAGTCGTAGAGGTGCGTGTGTGCGTCGATCAACATCGGTGCGGGCCAGGCACCCTCGGTGTTCCCGACAACCCCGGTATCCCCGGATCCCTCGGTCGACCCGGGTTGTTTCAAGGCCTGTCCAATAGAGTCCATGTTCATCCGGCCGATCCGAGTGGTGTTTTTTTCAGACGCTTGCGGAGTTGCATGCCGATCTGCAGCGCCAGGAACCGGGGCAACCCGTCCGCCCGGCCGAACGTCCTTAGCTGTTCATCGGCGGTCTCAATCAGCCGCTTGATCGACGCCGCAGGATCCGCACGATCGATGCCGTCGAGTACCAGCCCGGCCCGGCCGACGCGCATGGCCTGTGATGGGAACGGCAGGGGGTCGGTCCCCGGAAGGACCCAGATACCGTGTTGTTTTGCCTGTGCAAACTGTTTGGGCTCGCCCGCCAGTGCCAGGCGGCCCGCGTTGTCACCCAGGAAGATCTTGCCGCCATGCGACCCGCTTAACACCTTCTGTAATACCTTGCCGCGTGCGCCGCTCCATTTGCCCACGCCGTAGGGCAACACCGGAAGGCCGTCTGCTTCGATCACATGGCTGATCGTTTGTTTTACAGGCAGTCCATCTGAAAACGTTTCGTTGCAGCACAACGCCAACACCTCCAGCCCTTCTTGTGTTACCACCTGACGCCCGGAGATGATGGTCAAGACCTCCTGCCCTGCGTGCGAAGCGACCAGCGATCGGCCGTCCCCCACCGGGTCAAACCGCCACCGCCCGCCGTCCAGTTCTTTCTGCTCGATCAGCGAATCGAAAGCATGGTCTTTCGCGGTCTCCGTCAACATCAGGTAGCCGGGTGTGTGGTCGGCAACCCCAAGCGATTGCGCGGCCGCCCGGAAGTTCTTCAACGCCGCGTCAAAGAACGCCGCGCGGTCGAAGCAGTCGTAGAGATGGACGTGGGCGTCGATGAGGCCCTTATGAGCTTCTTCGAGGTGTTTGTGGGTCTGTGCCGAAGTGGTCATCGTGAGTCCTTGCCCGGCCGCGTTACTCGATCAACATTATCTTCAACTGTTGATCGGATCAATACGGGGCGGCGCTAGAACACCCATAAAATCAGCAGCCATTCGATCGCCAGTAGCCCGCAGAGGATAGCCGCGAGGGCGATGCTGCGGCGTGAGCTGATCAGTTGCCGAAATGTTCTTTGTTGCGGGGGGGTGATCATCCGAAGCTGCGGCTCCCCGGCGGTGGG
>JAJDCV010000224.1 GCA_029260675.1 Phycisphaeraceae bacterium | reverse complement strand
ACTTGCTCCAGATCTTGCTCCGCCTGGCGTCCTGACGGCCCTTGCGGTGCTTGATATTCGCCCATTTACTGTGACCGGCCATACGCTGTGATCTCCAAAGTAACTCCGGGCGGTGCATTCTACGGCAGAGCCGGGTAGATCAAAAGCGCGTCGGTTCGAGCGGGATTCAAGGGTTGGCAGAGCAATCGACCTAAAGCTTCCTCAATCCAAGCATCGCGGTCTTTCATAGCCGAGGGCCGACGGCCCGCGGGGCCCGCCGCGTGTCACGCGGCGGCTACAAAAGATGCATGGGATCGATCCATACCGTATCTCGCTAGACTGGATTAAGAACGATCTAGCCGCTCCGTGTGGTAACGATGACACGGCTACTGATCCCGTCCGGTCCGACGATCGGCACGTCGGCGGGCCTTGTCCAACGCGGACGCCAGGCCCGGGCCGGGGGCATCGGGTGTGGCGGGGAGGTCGGGACTATCGGTGGTGTCGATATCAGCGGCAGGCGTCTTGGGGGCATGTCTGGGTTGCTCGGTCGGCTGTGGTTTAGCCTTCGTCGCCGTGGTTTTTTTCCACGACCATCCTTGCTTCTGTGGTGAGTCGGGCGTGTCTTTGGTTTCGGCATTCTTCCTGAATTTAAAACGAGGGACGCTCACCTCGCGTGGGACCGAGGCGGAGACCCAACCGGTGCGGCGCTCGACGACCTCCAAAAGAATGATGACGACCGCGGCGAGCCAGAGCCAGTGCGCCACCGATACACGACGGTCGACCGTGGGCAGGTCATTCCACAGGCTCGCCAGTTCGGTGCGTGCGACGCCGCCGGTAAGGTCGGCCAGTGTGCGCAGCGTCGCCCTGCCATCGTCGGTGCGCGGGCGATACTCCGGTGAGTAGAGCAGCCGGACCGGTGGCATGGTGACCTTGCCCAACGAGCCCAGGTCAATCGTAGCGGTGGCGACCTCGTCGCCGGCCATGGGGAAGTCGGCGGTGAGCGCATCGGTCGCGGTGTAGCGGAGTCGGCCGGTGATCCGATCCGGCTTGAGCCCGGGCCGGCCCACGAGTAGACGGACCTGCGGCTGTGCGGGGAGGCCGGCCTCGGGATCCTCGGGGTCCATCAACAATTCAACCGTGAGCACGCCTTCATCGACGCGCTGACGCACCAGCAACGAATCGGGCAGCGACCGGTCACGCGATTCGATCCACCGCGAGACGCTGGTGAGTAGTTCGCCGTAGGCGTCCCAGCCGGCGACGGGTCCGGTGAACTCGCCGTCGACCTCGCCGGCATACGCGGCCGCTCTGCCGAGCCCTGCCTGCCAGGTGGCGACGACCGGGGCGTTGTATTCATCGCGTGTGATCATCCCCAGCGAAGCCTCGGGCTTGAGGTAGGTAAGGTTGTACCCGCCAAGCGGCGGGGGTTGTGAGAGTGCCCGGCCGACCAACGCGGACAGCGCGCCGGTGGTCTGCACGGGCGAGGCCTCTTCGATAAACGTCGAACGCGCCACGGCAAAGGTGTCTTGCGCGAACAGCGCGGGGAGCTTGCGTGCGTCGTTGGCGAAGAAGATCCGGCCGTTGCCCAACCTAGCGATATCTTTGAGAAGCGGCGCATCGACGTCACGATCCGTGCCCAGGCCGATGACGCTGACGGTGATGTTGGCCTTGGCGCATTTGCGCAGCAGTTGCCGATACGCGCCGGGCACTTCGGAATCCTGCGCATCGGAGAAGAGGATGATGTGCCGGGTCTTGGGGGTCGCGTTGGCGAGCATGGTGGAGGCGGCCTTGAGGGCCTCGAAGACGTAGATGCCCCCGCCCATCGAGTCGATCTTCAACACCTTGGAACGGACCTGTTCCTTGTTTTTAAGCGGCGCCAAAGGCGAGATGATGTGCGGCGCGGAGTCGACCGCGATGACCCCGAACTCATCCATGGGCGAAAGCAGGTCGATGACCTGCGCCGTGCCGAGGTTGGCAAGGTCCATCTTCATCCGTCCGCCGGGGACGGTCATGGCCATCGACCCGGAGCGGTCCAGCGCGACGACGATCGCCATCGAGAGCTTGCGGTGCTCCTGTCGCAACTCCATGGACACGGGCAGCAGTGGATCGATCGGGGATTGGAAATACCCCCCGGGCCCGAACGACGATTGACCGCCCGTCATAAACAGGCCCGTCCCGGCGTCTTCGGTAAGCGCCGCCAACCGATCGAGCGTGCCCACCGGTAAGTCTGACGCGGGGACATTTTCCAGGACCACGCCGGCGTAGTTCGACAGGTTTTCAAGCGAAGCGTCGATCTGCTCGGGCGCTGACAAATGGATGTCCAACCCCGCCGCGCGGAGTAACTTTGCCAGGCCCTCTCCGGGCGACTTGGACACCAGCAGCAGCGGCTTGGACCCCTCGATGCCGACGATGAACCGGGCGGTGTTGTTCTCGGGCACGGGGTCCTGGCTGGCTCCTTGCACGATCAAACGATAGCCAGCCGACCCGGGTCCGCCGGCACGATCTCTAAACGAGACCCGGCTAAGCCCGGCGGGCAGGTCGCGCTGCCCGTTGGTGATCCGTGTCTGGCCGCGCCAAAGCTCGAGCGTGACCTGTTGCGGCGTTGGGAGGAAGACCCAGCCGGTGATCAGGAACGACTCGCCGGGCTGGACGCTGGCGGGCGCATCAACGCGGGTGATAGCGGCGTCTCCGGCACGGGTTCGGCTGATGTCGCGGTAGTCGATCGCGATCCCGCGCCCACCGGCGCGTGCCGCATCCACAGCCGGGTCTCGCCCGGTATAAGCACCATCACTGAGAATCAACAGCCGACCCGCCCCGTCTTCCGGGATCAACGACACCGCTCGGCGGACCGCGGCGGAAAGGTCCGAAGCCCCATTACCCACGACCTGCTCGAACCCGTCGAACGGCTCGACCCCCGGGCCGTGCTCCAGCGCTGCGCGTTCGCCAAACGACACGACCGCCAGCCGCTCCCTGGGCGACATCGACTGGTGCAACAGCTTGATCATCTCGGCCTGACGCGCATCGGCATCGATCGGCATCGAGTGGCTGCGATCGGCGATTACCACCACCGTGCCCGCGCGTCTGGGTCGGATCAACTGCGGGTCACACATCGCCAGCACGATCAACACGTAGGTGAATAGCCGGAGGATGCACAGCGAACGGGCCGGCGCGTGCAGCCACCACCAGGCGACCGCCAGCGGGAAGATCAGCAAGAGCCATTGCGGTTGCAGCAGAGTCATACCGAGCCCTCCGGGAGCGCCGCAGCGGCATGTGATTGGGGTCGGTAAAGCAGCCAGGCGTGCAGCGCCAACAACGCCAACGCCGCCAACCCAAGGGCCCAGGCCAGCCCGCGGTAATCGGTGCGCAGGGTCTGCTCGTCATTCCACAATCCGGACACCGCATACTCGGCGTGGCTCAGGTTGGATTCCTGGGCGGACAGGGCGTTGACCGTGTAGCGGTGCGTCTTATCGCCGGCGGTCACGCGGTACACGCCCGGCCGATCCGAGGTCAGGACCGCCGTGCCGTTGCGTGGCTCGACACGCCGGGCGGGCTCCGCATGGGCCCGGAGGTCTAACGAATGGTACGTCACAGAGACGTGATCCACCTGCGAAGACAGGTTCAGTTTCACAGGCATGCCGGGCCGTGCGTTGACGCGCGAGAGCCCGGGCAGATCGGCGCGGCGCCAATCGATGATGTTGGCGATCAAGACCGGCCAAGCGGTGGAGCTTAAGAGCGTCGACCGGTCGGCACGTAGGCTGATGCGCAGCGCCTTGGCGCCGCCGACCAGGTCGCGCTCGGTGATCAGGGGTGTGTCCCCGGCGCTGACGATCGGGCGGCCTATGGGGGCCTGGCCTGCCTGGGCGTTTGGCGCGGCCCAGACCAGGCCGGTCAGCGACAGCCCGGCGGCGAGCGGGTGTGTGTAGTCGATGACGAATGGCCCAAGGTAGGCGTCGATAGACTCTTGCGGCGGGACATCGAATTCGACACGCCAGGGGATCGTCGAGACGAAATCTGTCGGGGTATTGGGCTGCGCCGCCACGAACGGGGGCGCCGCGCGGTCGGTGAACGAAAGGCGGGCGTGTCCCGGGTCGATCTTCGCCACGCCCGATGCCTGAACCGCCAGACGGACCGCCTTATTCAACACCGGGTCAGTGATCGACACGGACACGGCCAGCGGGTCGCGGTTCGGGGGCATGAGGACGACACGGTTGTCGGCGGCGAGTGCGTCGCTATCGATCTTGGCGATCAGCACCGCGTTCTGTGTCGATGGCGCGAGCCGGAGCCGGCGGGTCTCGTTCGCCGCCAGCTCGAGTGTCCGTCGGTCGATCACACGGACCGGGCCGATCGGGTCGTCGGTATTGGCTTGCGGTGCTTCGCCGATATCCTCGGCGGCGTAGAGCCTGAGGGTGACGGTGTGTGTGGTGTCGGCAAAGTTTGCGACTTCAATAAGGATCTGATCTCGCTGCGGGCCGGTGGAACGCACGGCATTAACAATCGCTGCGTTGGGCCCGGCCTCGCCGACCGCACGCCAGCGCAGGCGGTCACTATCTTCCGTGGGCTGGGTGGGTATCTGATCCTCCGGTGGCTTATGGTCTGTCACGACCAACACCCGGCAGTCCGGCCCACCGACCTCTCGGGCCAGCGCGATGGCCGGACCGATCCCCGACGATACCGATTCGCAGCGCCAATCACTGACAGCCTCCTCGGTGTCGGCAGGCCGTGAGATCGATCCCCCCTGCAACGCGGGCTCCGGACCGGCGATCACGAAACGGGCGACGAACGGGCCCAACCCAGCCAGTTCCTGTGTAATCGCATCGATGCCCGCTTGCCGGACGGTGGTGCCGTCCCGCTGTTTTGCGGACATAGAGAACGAATCGTCGAGCACCACCATCACGGGCACGGCCCTGTCGGCGCGGGGGATGCGTGGCCCGGCGGCGGCTAAGGCTAGTAATAATAGCGCCAGCAATTCGATCAACCAAAGCAGCGGGGTCTGCAAGCGGGTCGCACGCCGGCCCCCGCCGTGCGCCTGGGCGACCAGCGACCAGAGGAACAGCGACGAGACTTCCTGCCTGCGGAAGCGCGTGCGTAGCCAATAGATGGCGGTGAGCGCCGGCAACGCCGCCAACCCGATCAACGCCAGTGGCACACCCAGGATCGGCATGGTTCCTTCCTGTCAGGACAACCGCAACAGTTCACACTCGACCAGCGGGCGCAGGTCCCAGCCGTCGGTCAGGTCTTCGGCGATCAATTCGATGAGTCGGCCATCGACACGCCGGCACGCGGCGCTCCATTGTTGTTTGAGCGTGGTGAGGCGTTGGAGGTACCGCTCCCTGGCCGAGGTATCCAGACGGATCTCGCGCAGCGTACCGTTCTCGCTATCGACGAGGCGCAGGTCGCCGTTCCAGGGCGGGTCGGCGTCATGGGACGCGAGCAGTTGCACCACAAACAGCGCCGATGCTCCTTCCGCGAGCCGGCTGACGATCGGCCAGGGGTCGCCGTCAAACAGCAGATCGCTGATCAACACGCGGACGCCCCGGCGTCGGAGTTTCAGCCCGGCGGTGACCGGCGTGAGCCCAAGCGGTTGCCGGCCGTCAAACCCGGGCCAGGCCCAACCCGCGGGGTCGCCCTCGCCGCCGGGGACTTGGAAATTCTGTTCGCCGACGGCGTAGAGCCTGCGTGCCCAGCGTGCGTTGTCCGCCGAGGCAGAGAGCGCGGCGGCAAGCCCAAGCGCCGCAGCGGGTTTGTCCGAGCCTGTTAGCGCCATCGAGCGCGAAGCATCGATCAGGATATCCAGGTGAGGTGTCACTTCTTCGCGGTGGAGTTTGACGACCAGGCGGTCGGTTCGGCCGTAGACAGACCAATCGACGCGGCGCAGGTCGTCGCCGGGGGTGTATTCGCGGTAGTCCATGAACTCAACGGAGCTGCCGATGCCCGATCCCAACTGTTCGCCGATCAGCCCGGCGGGTGTTCGGCTAGGGCGCAGCAGGGCATAACCTAAGCCCGCGTGATAGGCCGGCGCGATCTGGTTGGACCACGCATCAGCCATCGGTTGGCGCCCCCGTGTCGGCGGACTCGGTCACGGTGGCTGTGGCAGCGTATGGTGTCGGCGTGTCGGCGGGTGTCTCTTCCTTTAACGGGCGGAAGGCACTGACCTGCCCGGCCAGCCAGCGGATATTCAACAGGACCATCACCGAGGACCAGATAAGTGAAGTCATCAGCCCGCGCTGTTGCAGGTTGTTCCATCGGCCGGAGTCGATTTCGAACACCGCGGCCAGCGGGTTGAGCGCAAGCCACCAGTCGCCGCGGTCCCAGTGGGTCGGGTCCACCGCGAAGGCGACGATGACCGGGACGATGCACCCCATCGCGACCAGGAACATGGCGATCGCGGCGGTGGAGGCGACGGCGGCGGCGTGCTTAAAGAGCCAACGGCGCAGCAGCACCGCGGTCAGCGCGTAGGCCAGCAGGTACAATCCGGCGACGGCGATAGCGGCGAGTACCTCGACGTCGTCGGTCCCCATGCCGGTGGTCCCCCAGATCAGTTCCATCGACTGGGCGATGCCCCACGCGCCGCCGAGTGTCAACACGGTCATCAGGATCGACCAGCTAAGCCCGCCGGCCGCGCCGCTGAATAACAGGAACGCCGGGACGCGCAGCAGCCAGTTCCTGGGGATGGACCGCTTAAGCCTCGGGCCGATCACGTCGCGCTCGCTGACCGAGAAGATCATTGACACCAGGAAGGCCGATGACGTGAACGCCGCCCAGATCGCCATCGTCTCATGGCCGCCGTAGTAGTAATTCAGGTAGACGAATACGCCCAGGCTGACCGCCCAGATCGATGTCATATACACCCGCAGGGGGAATGCCCGGTTTGACGGCGGCGGCGAGATCATCGCGACGGTCATGAAAAACACCAGCCCCACCCCACCGAGCCAACAGATCACGAAGCTGAGGACCGGTACCCAGAACTCCCAATTCCCCAGTTGTGAGCCGATCCCCCAGTCGCTCATCTCCCAGACCAAGGAGAAGGCGACAATCCCAAGCGTCCAGAGGAAATTCAAGCCCAGGATCAGACCCAGCAGGGCCTTGAAAATTATCGACATCGGGACCGCGCCGACCAGGATCGCGACCTGCGTCGCCGCCAGGACGATCAGCAGGTCCAGCCCGATCACAAACACAATCGTCGGCGGGTCGATGCCTCTAAGCAGGTAGGTCACCACCATAAACGGGGCGCAGGCGCTGAAGATCAGGGCGGTCACCACCATCCCCGCCAGGAGCTTGCCCCAGACGATCGAGGACGGGCGGATCGTCGAGACGAATAAGAGGTCTGACGTGGTGCTGGACCGCTCAACCGCCAACCGGCCGCCGACGTACAACGGCACGAACAGCAGGCAGGTCGTCAAGAGCATCCCCTGGAAGATCTGAAACAGGTTGGCCCCGTGGTTGCCGGTGACCATCCCGATCGATTCGGTGTTGATGACGTACAGCAGGAGCGTCGTCAGCAACACGATCAGCAGCAGCATCAGCGTCGAAACGATGAATCGCGACTGGATCGCCTGACGAAGCTCCTTGACCACGATCGGGTTCATCCGATCGTCGGCCCAGGACACCACCGAAACCACGGCGCTGACCATGCTCATTGGACATCTCCTTTGGTCACGTCCATGAAGAGCTGCTCGAGGTCGGCCTGGACCTGCTTGAATTCGATCAGGCGGAAGCCCTGGCTAAGCAGTTGGGCGACCAATTCGCAGGCGGCGTCTTCGTCCCCGACGACCTCGGCCTCGACGTGGTTGCCGGCCAGCCGGGCCAGCTTGACGTTGGGCATCTCAAGCAGGGCGCGGTGCAGGCGGTCGTTGTCATCCCGCGTGCGGATCGCGACGTGTTGGTAAGGCTCGCGGTCTTCCCGACCGTGGTTATAGATCTGGGTCATCGTCCCGGCACGCAGGAGTTTGCCACGCTCGATGATCACGGCGCCGTCGGCCATCTCGGCGAGCTCGGTGAGGATGTGCGAGCTGATCAGGATCGCCTTGCCCTGGTCCGCCAACGCACGCAGCAACTCGCGTAGCTCGACCCGGGCGCGTGGGTCAAGGCCGGCGGCGGGCTCATCCATAATCAGCAAGGGCGGGTCGTGGATCAGCGCACGCGCCAACGACACCCGCTGCTTCATGCCTTTGCTCAGGGCCTTGAGAGTCTTCTCACGGATGCCCTTGAGGTTGGTGAAGTCTTCGATCTGGTCGATCATGGTCTTGCGTCGTCGGCCGCGCAGACCGTAGGCGCGTGCGAAGAAGTCCAGGTAGTCGTGGACCGTCAGGTCGCGGTGGGTCGGGAGGTTGTCAGGCATGTACCCGATGAGCCGGCGCGCCTTCTCGGGGTAGTGGATGATGTTCAGGCCATCGATCCGGCAGCGTCCCTCGTCGGGGGTATCCAGCGTCGCCATGATGCGCATGGTCGTGGTCTTGCCCGAGCCGTTGGGGCCGACGAAGGCAAAGATCTGCCCGGTCTCGAAGCCGAAGCTCAGGTCGTCGACCGCGACGGTCTTGCCGAAGGTTTTACGCAGATCATCGACTTGGATGTGCATCAATCGCCCTCCCTAAAATAGCCCAGGACGACGCAGTCGCTGCGGTGTTCTTTGAGGTTTTCCAGGCCGGGGTCCAGGAAAGGCGACCCGGTAATTTGGGCGTAGTAGGAGCCGGGCGTGAGGAACTCTTCGGGATGGGTATTGATTGTCTTCGCGGCAAGCCAGTCATCGTGACGGACCACCACGGCGACCGAAGACGGGGCGACGGGGTCGGGGTCCGAGTCAAGGGGCGCCAACACCGCGGTCTGACCGGCTGTGATGTCTTGCCCGGCCCACCGGTTGCCGTCACGATCCATCACGATCAGGCGGGTGATGTCGCTTCCCAGCCCGTTGACGATGCTAAGTGCGCCGGCGTCGTCGGTCGTGATTTCCAGGCGCTCCCGTCGGCGTTCGCTCTTACGCAAAACAAAGTGCGCCGGGACACGCGCGGCGACCCAACCGCTGACCAGGTGTTGGCCGTGGGTGGTGTCCAGAGCCCGGGACCGCCCGACACCGCCGCCGCCGTAGTACCCGTATCCGTAGCGATCGACCTGGGGTGTGACGGACGTGTTCTCATCGAACCACAGGCCGCTGCCCGGGGTGAGCGGCGCGTAGTAGCCGCTGACGCCGACGGTCACCGCCCGGTGCGAAGATTGATCCAGGAGCGTGACCGCGGTGGTCCGTGCCTGGGGCGTGATCCCCTCGCTGACCAGCGCGTAGATCATGACAGCCGCCGAGAAGAACAGCGAGATCACCGGCACGGTCAGCAGCAGCATCATGCGGCGCTTAAGCACCCACAGCACCAAGACATTGACCGGGCCGATCACCACCGCAAACAGCAGCATGACCAGCAGCAGGCCGCGGGCGGGCGTGACTTGGCCTTCGACGATCGGCAGGGCGTGGTTTGCGTCTTCGGTGTTGCGCACCGTGGCGCGTGACCGGGCGGCGTCTTGCCACTGCCCTAACTTCGTGATCCAGCGCTTGGACTCCCAGTCCGTAACGACGTCGGCCCGGTGCATCCAGATCCTGCCCAGGCCGTAGTCGGCAGACCACTGCTGGATAGCACGATCCGGTGGCATGGGCCGTCTTGACAACAGGTCTTGGGACCATGGCGTCAGTTTCGGGGGTTCATCCGCCGAATACACGATCGCCAACGTGCCGCCGGTCAGGACGTAATACCGAAGGGCGTCGGAAAGATCGGGTGACATCGACGCGAGGTCACGGTCGGTAAGCATCACGGCCATGTAGCGCGTGTACCCAAGCCAGCTGGTCCCCCACTCCCCGACCGGGCGCGGCTCACGGGCGAGCGTGTATTGTTGACTCCCACCGTACCCCCCACCGTAAGCGCCATACCCTCCGGACCCCGATGAAGTGCCCGACTTGGCGTCCTCTTCGATCGCGGTCTCGATGTTGTCTTTCAGGACGGACCCGACGTCACGGCTGACCAGAACCAACTGCGACGCGTTGTAGCCTCCATACGAGTTCATGTTGAGATTGACGTCGCGCCTTTGACGGGCTCCATCAATATAGATAGCGGCGCCGCTGCCCTGCATCGGCAGAGGCGGCTGAAGCATCTGGAAGCTGCTGATCGCCCCGGGCTCGAGATCGACGGTGTGCGTCATCCGCTCGATCTTGTCGCTGGAACCGTACCCGTGACTGTTCGCGGGGATCCGGATAAGCACCCGGTGGGCCGACGTCGATCGGTTGGCCACGGTGACGCGGTAGGCGGTGTAGCCGTACCCGCCCATGTCGCCCGCCAGCGGCTCGTCGATGGAGACGGCGATCCCGTCATACGTCCGGCTGTCCGCGAGACAGACCCGGGAGGGTAGCGCCATGAGCGAGGCGAGGACGGCAATAACCGCAACCATC
>JAJDCV010000223.1 GCA_029260675.1 Phycisphaeraceae bacterium | reverse complement strand
AGGACCGTCTCGCCTTGGCCGACGTGCTCGGAGGGATCGCCGCAGCCGTAGTCGCGGTCGATGATTTCCTTAGGGAGTATCTTCAGGAAGGAGGCGTCGTAGGAGGTCGGGCAGCACAGGGCCGCCTCTTGCTTGTTGGCACCGGCGCCGTAGCGATCTTTCACGACCTGCTCGACATTGAACCCGACCTGTGCGGCGACCGCGGCGCTGCCGTGCTGTTCGCCATTTCCGTTATATGAGTCACTCATGCCTTGAAATCCTTAAACCCACGTTCATTTACACGCCGCGACAACCCGCCGGCCCTGACCGCAGACCAATCATAGCCGGGCTAACGCTACCCGCCCAATAGGTGCCATGTAATGCCCGCCAGTACCGCCGCGACCGGGAGGGTGGTGACCCAGGCCGTCAAGACCTTACCGATGGTGCCCCAATGTGCCTGGCGGTTGACCGCACCGATCCCAAAGAGGCTGCCGCAACTGACGTGGGTCGTGCTGACCGGCATCCCCAGCTTCGAGGCGAAGATGACCAGACCGGCGGTGACGAAGTTGGCGGTGAACGCCTGGCCGTCGTTCATCTCGGTGATCCCGTAGCTCATGGTCTTCGCCACACGCTTCACCGCCAGGATCCCGCCAACAGTGATCCCCAGGCCGGTAAGCACCAAAGCCCCGGCCGAACCCATCCCCCCAGCCAGCCCGTCCGTTCCAGCCGCCCCGGCTATCACCCCCGCGGCAATCATCACCGCGGCGATCTTGGGTGTGTCATTCAACCCGCGCCCGAAGCTCAACGCGCCGGCGCTTAGGGTGTGTGCCACATCCAGTGTCTTTTGCGCATCGATCCCGGCGAACCGCCCGGCGTAACGTTGCTGACAGGCATCGGCCTGGTCGGCCTTGAGTGTCACGCCTGTGGACTGGACCATCATCGCTCCGTCAGCGGTCAGCGACACCGGGTGGTACTCGCTGCCAACACACAAACAAGTCTGCCGAGTGACTCCCATGCGCCTGCGCAAGGTGCGAAGGACCAGGTACGCCCCCGCCGCCAGGGTTACCGCGATCAATGGCGAGATCATCAGGGGGATGAAGAACTTGCTCGCCGCCGCCGACCAGTTCAAGGCACTGGAAGAGATACCGATCCCGACGATCGAGCCGACCATGGCGTGGGTGGTCGAGATGGGCATCCCGATGACGGTCGCCAGCAGGACCGTCAATGAGGCCCCGATCCCGACGCTGATGGGGAACGAGGCGTTGGTGACCAGAGCGGCGTCAACGATCCCCTTGCCCCCGAACCGGCTGGCCAACTCACCCGCCAGCACGATCGCGGCCAGGGAGCCCAGAAACGTCATCACCGCGGCGAACAGGATCGCCTTGTTCAGCGGCATCAGCCGGCTGCCGATCAGGGTGGCGACGCCCTTGGCGTTGTCGTTCGAGCCATTGGCGAAGGCGAGTACGACAGCCGCCGTGACCGCCAGAATCATCATCCATGCCATGCCTTGCGGTCCTTGAAGCTGTAGTCCGGTTAATCAGGATTCGTTGTAGCTGGATGCACGAATACCCAGCCGAAACCGAGGGCCCACTGGTTCAATCCCAGGAAGCCCGGGATTATTCCCCTGCGGGCTGATGTGGCGCGCATGAAACAACCACGTGCCGGTCTATGTCGGGCACGTGGTCAGGTGTGTGTGGCTTGAGGGTTTACGGGCACCGAAGCGCCCACCCGGGATCAGGCCGCGGTCTTGTTCAAGTTGGACTGGGCCTGGACGCCCGCCCGCAGCGATTCCAGCAGCCCGTGGACGCTGGTGACCGAGGCCTCGAACTTCCCGCCCGCGGCGTTTTGGCGCATCTGTTTGGCCCGGACGATCATCTCGTCCAGCTTCGGCTTGATGGCCTCACGGTCGCGCATCAGCGTGATGCGCATATTCTCCAGTTCGGTCAGCAGTGCATCGACGTCTTTTTGCTCGATCATGACGGTCTCCGTGATGACATGGACGACGCCCAAAGCGGCGTCTTGTGAATATAGTTTCGGCGTGATCCGCGCGTTGGTACCAAGGGAACAACAAGGCGCGATAAGACACCGGGGTTATCGGCGGGGCCCGGTGCTGTGTCTGACCGCATAACGTAAGAGGCAACCGCTACAACCGTCACAAACCATACAGACCGCACAGCCGTTACACTCGCTACAAGAGTGGCGCCCCCACCTGATATATGCCGGAACCCGCGGGCCGGGCCTTGCGGATGTCTCGGCTATATCATCCAGTTGGTTATACGGACCCTGTGTCAATTGGGGGGCGCCGCTGGGCCTTGGGCTGCTTATGAAAGGCGAGGCCGATGGTCACTGAACGCGACATCCTGGCGCTGCGTCACCGCCTGGAGCGGGCCCGCGCGCTGTTGCAGGAAGGCCGACTCAGTGAGGACGTCGCCTGGCGGCTGCTGCAAAGAACCTCCCGGCTCATGGACCGGGCAAGCCGGGCGGGCTACCTGCCGACACTCGAAGTCATCTACACGCTGGTCGAGACGTTATGGATCAATACGCGGCAGCAATCGCAGCTACGGCGCATCAAAGCCGAACTGTCATAGCACACACCGTATGAAACGGCCGGGCATCATTGCCTGTGCAGTGAGCCGTTCCGATCAACGGCTATCTGCGTCGCCCAGGCCGTTCCAGTAGCCGTTATCAGCAAAGCCATCCTGGTTATAGTCATCGATCTCGGCGCGGGACAGGTTCGTGCCGTGGCCGTCGGCAAAGACGAAACCGGCCTGGCCGTTGTTGCGTTCGGCGGGGGCCGAGCGGAGGGCGTAATTGAACCCGGGGTCATACGTGCCGGTGTTCTCGTCGCCGCCGCCCTCGTAGTAAGAACCCTTGCCGCTGCCACGTGCTGAACCCAACGGCGGGTCCAGGGCGTAGGCGGCCGCCCCGCCGTCGCCGGGCTCACCGTTCTTCGCCGACCCGGTGGTATCCCCAACAACGACGGTGTCAGAAAGCGCAACGAGGTCCGACTCTCGGCCGTTGAACATGACCGATGAACGAGCGTTGCCCAGGTATTGGAAGTTGTAACCGTACCCGCCGTGGACCGCAGGGTCGCTGGGGAGCACGGGCTTAGCCACACCCGACCCGGCGCGGACCGCGGCCTCGGCATCGGTCAGGCTGACCTCGTGCCAGAACGGCTTGGTCAACTCGACGAACTCGCGCTCGTCCAGGTTCGGGCTGCGGTAGACCTCGACGTTGTTCAGGTAGGGGAAGATGTAGTCGGCCCAGCGCGGCTTGACATTGGCGATCTTGGTAATCGACGAGGAGTGGATCGGGTAGAAGCCCTTGCGATCTGCCTTGTACGAGGCCAACCCGATACCGACCTGCCGCAGGTTGCTGACGCTCTTGATCGACAACGCCGACCGACGGGCGGCCCCCAGTGCCGGCATCAGGATCCCGACCAGCAGCGCGATGATGGAGATCACCACCAGAAGTTCAATCAAGGTGAAGCCCGCCTTACGGAACCCCTGAATCCGACGGTCTGCGCGGCCCTCAGGGATTGGCCTTGGACCCTGTTTACGTCCGGTGTTTGAATCCTGCTGGAAGGTCACAAGCGGCTTACGGCTGAAATAGTGTGTCATCGCCCTGTCCTTGTTGAGATTGAGTATCATTACGGACGTACTCTACAACAAGGATTGTCGGCTCGCAAGTGTATTGAGAGTCAATCTCATTATTTATGAGATATTTTACTCTTAAGCACCGCCGCCGAGATGCCTCGCACGCATTTAATTCGTATGTGTTTTATTCACAAACACTTATCCTTCTTGTGATTCCGGCTATGATGACAATATGCTCGATCAGATCACCCAAGGGACGAAACCCGGACTTTTCATCACCGGGACGGATACGGGCGTGGGTAAGACGCTTGTGGCCTGTGCGATCGCGGCGGCTCTACGGCGTCAGGCGCCCGGGATTCGGCTTGGGGTGAGTAAGCCGTTCGCCTCTGGATGTCGCAACGAGCGCGAGGGGCTGGTCCATGAGGACGCCGAGGCGCTGGCCCACTTCGCTGATTGCAAGCAACCGCTATCGGTCATCAACCCGATCCGTTTTGCCGCCCCGCTCGCCCCGGCGGTCGCGGCTAAGGAATCGGGTGAGCCGGTTGACTGGGAGACCCTGAC
This sequence comes from Phycisphaeraceae bacterium, assembly GCA_029260675.1. Lineage (GTDB taxonomy): Bacteria > Planctomycetota > Phycisphaerae > Phycisphaerales > Phycisphaeraceae > JAJRRS01. Next base: position 155 of record JAJDCV010000223.1, on the reverse strand, counting down.
TCGGAGCCTGGCGGTGCTGGATCGGGAATCCGATACGCTGCTTATCGAAGGCGTCGGCGGGTTGATGGTCCCACTGGACCCGAGCCGGCCGAAGACCACCGTGCTGGATTTGATTCAGGCGCTTGGGTACCCGGTTGTGATTGTCGCCCGAGCGG
>JAJDCV010000222.1 GCA_029260675.1 Phycisphaeraceae bacterium | reverse complement strand
CCCAGCGCCCCCATCGCTCGGTCGAGGCTGGCCATCTCCTGACGCAGCAGGCCGCGCAGGCCCGATGACAACCCCTCGGCCGGGCCCCCAGATCCCGCGATTACGACCGACTCCGCTTCGCCGGCCGCCTCGGTTCCCCCGACTTCCGCCGACGCCTGCCCGTGACCCGCGTGTACCGCTTCGTCGGCCCCGTGCTGCGCTCGCCCCGCTTCATCACCGGCGATAGCAAACACCAACGGCATCGAAACCGCGCAAACAACCGTGACGGCGATCATTGTTTTTTTCATCGGATTTCCTTTCCTGAATACACACAACCACCGGCAAGTCTCATCGGCCTTGTCTATCCGGCACATCCCATCGGGGCCCCCGCCCAACAACACCGTCGGGTCAATCTGGAGCCCCACATCATACCCCTCAAGAATCCTCTGGAAACGGCCGGGGGGCGGCAGCCAACCACAAACCTTTCCCCCCGCTTGTCGTACAATCTGCACCCATGCCGGAGCCCGACGCCACACCACCACTAGAAGACCTGACCGACGAGCAGCTGTTGGGGCGGCATCGCAGCGGCGATGAAAAGGCGTTCGAGGTGCTGATCGAGCGGTACCGGCTGGAATTGTTCCATTTCCTGGCCCGGTTCCTGGGGGATCGCACGTCCGCGGACGACATCTTCCAGGAAGCCTTTATCCAGGTTCACATCTCCGCCGGCACATTCGATACCTCCCGCCGATTTAAACCGTGGTTATTCACCATTGCGGCGAACAAAGCACGGGACCACTTACGTAAGAATAAGCGACAGAAGGCGGCCTCCCTCTCGGCCTCGGTGGACCAGCACCAGGATGGGGGCCAGGCGTTTATCGATTTGATGGAGGCAGATCTACCCCTGCCACAGGAGAAAGCCCAGCAGAAAGAAACCGGCCAGATCGTCAGAGATGTCGTCTCATCATTGCCCGAACACCTCCGAGAAGTGCTTTTATTAGCGTACTTTAACAGGATGGCCTACCGGGAGATCGCCGAGAACCTGGGTATCCCCCTGGGGACGGTCAAGAGCCGGCTTCACGCCGCGGTCGGCACGTTTGCCGAGTTATGGAAGGCCCAGGCCCCCAAGGATGAAGACGCCCCCGGATGACCCCGGATGACGATGAAGGATGAACCACCGCAACGCATAACCCGTAAGCTCTAATCATGCCAGATCCCACGCATCAGACCCCAGAACCCCGTGACCCGGCCAACCAGCCGGGGACACCGGGGGTGCCGATTGTCAGCCTCGGTGAGGCGGACGGCCAGGCGTTAGACACCCTGCTGACCTCCCGGGCCCAGGGAGCCGATCAGGGCCCCGCCCCGGCCGGGAGCGGTGAGCGCGTCCAGAAGGCCCGGGAACTGCTTGGATTACTGGATACCGACCAGCCTGACGATCCCCCAGCGGACCTGACCGCACGGACGCTTGCAGCGGTGCGTGCCCACGAACAACGCCAACGGTTCTCCCAACAGGTGCAGATGCTGGCTGAGCCCCGGCGGACGCTGGGCGTCTCCTGGCACCAGGTGGTCACCGCCGCGGCGGTGTTTCTCATCGGCACGTCGCTGTTGATCCCGGTGATGGAGCGCCAACAGGCGGACTCACGCCGGATCAGCGGGGCCGCCAACCTGGGCATGACGGGCCGGGCGATGGGGCAATACGCTGTCTCCAATGAAGGCCAGATGCCCCGTGGCGAGGTCCGTCCGGGCATGTCCTGGTGGGAGGTCGGCCAATCCCAGGCGGGACACCAACGGGGCATCGAATCCAACTCGGCCCACCTGTACCGGCTGGTCTGGAAGGGCTACATCTCGTCGGCCGACCTGTCCTGTCCGGAAAACGCCTTCGCCGACATCGCACGCCTGACACGCGATCATCACGACTGGACCGGGCCCCTGGCCGTCCCGTTCAGCTACCAGAACCAATACGCGAGCCACGTCCCCCGGCTTAATGAAGCGCCCGACATGGCATTGGTCGCCGACCGCAATCCCCTGTTTGATGTGTACCAGGGCCGGATCATCTACGATGCCACGACCCCCATGAACGCCCCGAGCCGATCCCATCGCAGCACCGGGCAGAACGTGCTGACCGCTAACGGGGTCGTCGCCTGGGGCATCCGCCCCTACGTCGAAACGCTGGGGGCCGACACAACCGACAACTTCTGGACGGTGGACGGGGTCGACGTCTACACCGGCCGGGAAACACCCGCCAACCCGTTCGACAGCTTCCTGGTCCCCTGACGCCACGGCTCCTGGGGACACCTCACCAACTGGCCCGCCCAACCTTCAGCGGGGTTGTCCACCGGCTGTGATTTCTTTTCCACAACCGTTGACTCCACCGCTTATCGGGGGATACTGTTCCTTAGGCATCGGTCCCACGGCCGGCCCCCATCCTGTTCATCCCCCGGGTTTGTATACCCGGTTACTACATCGCAAGGCGGGAGTGAAACCCTGACCGGTCCCAAATGGACTTGGGAGGCGAACGATGCATTCCAATCACAGCGGGCTCGACCCGACCCACCTGGTGCTGCTGCACGAAGAGTGGGAACTGCTGAACACCCCCGTCAAGCCCAAAGGGCGCAAGCACGGCCGGCACAAACAGACACACAAGGCTTCCGGCTGCTCGCCCGAGCTCTCACCGGTCGTCGCGGTGCTGCCCGGGTTGATACGCCTGGTCAATGAATGCACTGATCGGCCGGTCACCAAGTTCCGACCCACGATCAAACGGCTGATCCACGAGCAGCTGTTCATGGAACTCGGCGGCGACTCGATCGTCGACCCGCACCAGAACGTGCAGATCGAATCCTACGTCGAGCTGACCATCCGCGTCCTGGTGCGCGTCCGCCAGAACACCTTCGGGCAAGACGAGTGGTCCGACGCACCCGTCACCCCGCAGATGTTCGGGTAAGGCAGCACTGTTTAGCCCGGGCGGCCACGCGGCGTATTCCGGGCGTGGCCGCCCGGGCTAAACCTTTCGACACACCGCTACGGATGTAGTAAACGCCCCGAAGGCGATTCGGTAATCGCTCTAAACCAATCACCACTTCCCGCGGAATCGCTAGCGCCTCTTGCCAGAGCTACCTGGCTGTGCGATGGTGTTGAACTATGCCGCCAAACCCACCAACAGATCAGCCTCCCGCGAACGCGCGTTGCGTCAGCCCGTTCCCTGACCTCGGCGGGCTGTACCTGCTGGTCGCGGGGATCGTGCTGGGGGTGCTGCTGGGCCCGGCGGTGCTGGGCCGGCTGGCGCCTTCGGTCTACGAAGACGCCTTCGTCGGCGGCGCAGACATCGCACGACAACTCGCCGAGGATCGGGCGCAGACCTTGCAGCAACTCGATGCGCTGGAAGCCATCGGCGTCACCGATGCCGCGATCCCCGAACAGGCCCTGCAGGCCCAGCAGCAAGAGGTTGTTCTGCTTGCCCAGCTACAACAAGCGCAGCACGAACACCTCGCCTCGCTGACGGGCTGGACGACCGCGCTGATGCTGGCCGTGATCGCGGTGATGATGCTCGAATCGCTCTTCAGCCCCGAGACGCAAAACGCCGGGGCGTTCGAGGTTTCCCCGGCACTGGGCAGGCTGGTGACCGCGCGGTATGCCCTGTGCGCGCTGTGGATCGCGATCATGCTGGCACAACCAAAACTCCTGGCCCAGCTACCGATCGTCTTCGCGGGGCTGTTGATCGCCGTGGCGCTGGCCGTAGCGCTGGTCCCGCTTGGGCCGGGCAAAAAAGCGGGCTGATTCACGCCGACCCATCGGACGGGGGGTAGCCACTAAAAGGCACAAAACGCACAAGGTCACACCGCCATACCGCGTGTGGGATGTCTATCACCGCATATGAAAAAATGGCGACGCAAACACAATCTATTTTTGTGCCTTTTATGCCTCTTCGTGGCTAATTCTTTCCTGTGCAGGACAGCGTGGAAATAGTACGGCCTTGTGCTATGGATCAGCCCCGGCTGATCTTGCGCATGTGGCGGCGCATCACCCAGGCGGCGAACCGCGGGCTCGCTGTGGCCACCGCGGCTGCGAATCGTGACATCGACGAGGGCCAGACCTCCGGGCGGGGCCGGCGCAGGCAGCGGACGATCGTGTCCGCGACGTGTTCAGCGGTCTGGGTCAGAGACTTGGGTGTGTTCGACCCCCGCTCGGCGGCACGCTTATCAGACGAAAACTCCCGCGCCCGGTCGCCAAATTCCGTCGTCGTCCCGACGGGGTGGACGCTGGTCACCACGATGCCCTGATCCGCTAACTCCGCACGCATCGCCCCGGCGATCGAGTCCTGCGCCGCCTTGGTCGCGCAGTACGCCCCGAACTTAGGCACCCCGATCTCGCTAGCGATCGACGAGCAGATCAGGATGTGTTTCAGCCCCGCCCCCCTCGCCCCCGGAGTCCCCGACTCCCTCGGCTTCCCCTCATCCGTCTTACGAAGATAAGGCACCGCCTCACGGATCGTGCGGAGGGTGCCGTAGTAGTTGGTCTCGAAGATGTCGCGGTGGGCCTGGAGGTCGGTTTCCACGACCGACCCGAACTGCCCGTACCCGGCGTTGGCGAACGCAACGTCGACCCGGCCGAAGGTTTGCATCGCCTGTTGAAATAACGCCACCACGTCGGCGTCCCGTGTCACATCACACGCCACCGCCAATGCACGCCGGCCCAGCCCCCGGACCTCGCCGGCCACCGCGTCGAGCTTATCCACACGCCTCGCCGCCAGCACCACATCCATCCCCGCCCGCGCACAAGCCAACGCCGTCGCCGCCCCGATCCCGGAGCTGGCGCCGGTGATGACGATGAGTTTGTCAGTCAGGTCACGTGACATGCCATGAGTTTAGCGGGAACTGGCGGGTATGCTCTTCTTACTCTCTTCTGCATGGAGTATCATGACTTCAATTGGAATCCGTCGAGAGTCAGGCAAAACCCAACATCAGTCAAAGTACAGGAGGCTCAATTATGAAACGAGAATCAGGACTCACATTGATAGACTCTGTGGTTGTGTTGATTGTGCTTAGTTTGGCAATATCGCTTGCCGCCGCCGGACTAGATTTTAACCAGGTCGGAGACGTACAGCTTAGGAGTGCGAAAAATCAGCGTGACATAATCCAATCTATGACCACATATGCATCCGGTAACAATAATAGATTTCCGGGCGTCATGAAATCCGGTGAAGAAATTGACATATCAGCAAGCGGCGTATTCCAGATACTGTTGAATGAGAATCACATCACAGGCGAGCAGGCAATCAATCCGATGGAGGACATTGAACCTTGGCAAAAAGACCAGAAAGTAACGACAGAGCATATCTCTTACGCGATCCTGGACATTCATATACCTGAGGGCCGAAACAATCGATTGCGAGAGTGGCGACCAAGCTCTGTTCCATTGGCCGTAGTCCTGTCCGACCGCAACACCGGCACCGAGGACGGCTATGCCAGTGTCTATACCCCGTTCACGGGCCAGGAAAAATGGGCCGGTGACGCTGGGCGGAGTGACGGCCACGTCTCATTTGAGATCTCACCCGTTGTTACAGTCACGAAGTACGGTTCTGCCGCATCGAACGATGACGACCATCTCTTTGAATCTAATGGCGACAGCGATGCGCTGATGACGTTTTTCAAGGATGAGGATGGCAAAGAAAAACCCATCGCAGCAAGGCCGGTCCCACAGGTGGATGATAATCAGAGTGAGTGAATCATAATCAATAACCCCGGACATGCGTCCGGGGTTGGTAATAATCGGATAGTAAACTTGCGTTGTTGCCTTACGCCGACTCCGCCAGATCTCGTGCCTTCTGGATGATCTCCCGGCTAAGCTCCGGCATGGGGTAGTGCTGCTGGAGGAAGTCACGGAGCTGTTCCTGCTCGGCGATGCGGAAGTAGACGGCGCGGTCGATGCGGTTGGCGGCGAAGGTCACGGCCCGTGCCAGGCGGTTGGCGCTGGCGGCCACGAGCATCTCGCCGTCCGGCTCGGTGCGGATCGGCAGCAACTCGAACTGCCAGGCCTGCCGGCGGTTCAGCACGCGCAATGCCTCGTTGTCGAATTTTTCGCCGCTCAGGTCGATGGTCCCGGTGAAGCGGTGGTACTGCTCGACCCAGGCGTTCTCGATGCTGTGCAGCGTGACATCGAACATCCGCTCGGCGAGCACGCCGAACGGCATGCGGTGCTGCTTCTGGGCTTCGAGGACCTCGAAGACCTGCTGCTCACTGAGCACCCCCTGCTCGATGAGGATCTCCCCGATCTTGATCGTGTTCCTGGTCAAGCTGAATCTCCTGTGTAGGCCGATACAACGCGGGCCCACACCCACCATCGGCGCAGATGGCGGTGCGTGTTAGCCGGGAGATACAGGTTTATGTCGAGGATTTGGCGGTGGGGTGTCGTGGGGCCACCAGCCGCGCCAGACGTAACCCAAAGATTGCGCGGGGGGTGAAAAGCTGCGCGGGCGGCTCAAGTTTCAAGGCGACAGGGGGCGGATTCTGCGCGCCGGAGCGTTCAGGGCTTTACCTGGATAACGCACCCGTTACAGACCGCACAGGCCGATCAATCCGCGGCTTGCAGGGCATCGATGCGCTCGACTGCGATGACCTTGAGCTTCAAGGCCGGGTCATAGGCCCGCTCGCCCTGTACGCCCACGAGCAGGCCGAGGAATCGGGTGGAGTCGACCGGGCCGCCTGGGCGGATATACGCCACCGCCCGGCCTGTGGCGGGGTCGGCTAAACGGTACATCCTCGGCAGCGTCCTGCCGTCATACACACTCGATGCCAGCAGCCGACCCACCGCGTCGTAGCTGACCGCCTCGGTGGGCTGGGTCTGGGCTTGTGGCTTGGGCTCACGGGCCTTGGCAATCACCTCAAGGCCCTGGGCGATCTCAAGGCCGTGACGCAGCGACGCCAGCCGGCTGGCGACCTTGTGGGCCTGGACCTGGCTGAGCCCCCCCGCCGCCTGGAGCGCCTCGTACTTGGCAATCATCTCGGCTAACGGCTGGTCTTCGACAGGCAGTTCGAGCATGGCTTCGATCTGGGCTTCAAGCTCGGCCAGCGGCAGGACCTCAACCGGTTCGGCTGGCTCGGCCGTCTCGTCTGGCGGGTCGTTGAGCATCTCCTTCAGATCCTTGACCGACGGGTCTTCGGGTTCTGGCAGGGCGACGGCGGTCGGCTCGGGCTCGGCCGGCTCCGGGGTTTCCACGGCGGGCTTGGGCTCGGCGGGAACCACCGGGACCACCACCACCGGCTCCGCAGGCGTCTCGACGACCGGCTCGGGTTCGGGCTGTGGCTCGGGCTCGACCGGTGCGGGCTCCTCAACGGGTTCGGGTTCGGGCTTAGGTTCGGCAGGCTCTTGGGGCTCCTGCGGCTCGGCGGGTTCGGTCTCCATCGCCAGCGCACGCCTGACCGACCCGGGGGGCAGGTACACATACGCACCGGACGGCGCGACGATCCGGTAGTGGCTGCCCTCCTCGGCCACGATCTGCACGCCATCGCCCTTATTTAAGACCGCCTGAGTCCGGTAGCTGTTGCCCGGGCCGTTGACGTCCGCGGCTTTGGCCTCGGTCCGATCGGTATTCACCACGCCCGCAGACCCGTCGCCCTTGGCGTCGACAAAGGCCTTGGAAATATAGCTGTGGATCCCCTCCGGCGGGACGATCTTGTACCACCCGACGATCACCTCATCGACCTGGACGAGTTGGCCTTTTTTCAGCTCACCCACCCGGTAAAAACTGTCCGCCGCGCCGCAACGGACATCGGTCTGGTTCTGATTGACCACCCCGGTGAAGGGCACCTCCTGCGCCACCGCCTGGGCAAGCCATCCGGGGGAGCCGCAGGCGATCACCAACACAGCTATAAACCAAGCCGGGATAAACGATGGGGTATGGGATCTCATGGCGACGCCTCCTGATCAGACCGGCCGCACAGCCTGTACGCGCCTTAGTCACGCCGACGGTATCGCGGCCCCATCAGAGCGTCAAGACGCCGGACGTGCCATGTAGCAAAAAATGCCGGCTATCCGGAGCGTGGTTTTGTTTTTACCCCGACGGCGGCAAAGGCGGGCCGCTGGGTGGCGGCGGCTCGCTGGGCGAGGCGGTCGCACGCTGGCAGAGGTCGGCCAGCTCGTCCAGAGCGTCCACCACACCCTGAGCATCGGGTTTCTTACTGTGGTCCAGCTCGCTCTGAGCCGACACCGCCGACGCCCGGATCTCCAGGTAGCCGTGGCTGGTCGCGTTGCGCTTGACCCGGTCCAGCTCCTCACGCAGGCGGTTAAGATCCTGCTCGCGCTGGGCGGACAGCACCGACTCGATCGACTCGGGGAGATTACTCACGAACCGCCGGAGCATCATCAGCAGGTCGGGGTAGGCCGACAGCTCGCTGGTCACCGCGTCGGGGCCCGCCAGGCCAAACCGCCGGACCTTCTCATCGTTGACCATCAGCACGGCCGCCTTGATCAACACCGAGGGCTCTTCGTGCTTGCTCAACAAGTCGTCGCACCCGGCGTCGATACATCGGGCCGACTCACGCTTCGTGGCTTTATCCCCCAACGCCAGGATCGGTCCGGCGAAATGCGCATCGCGGAGCTGCTCGGCCACATCGCACCCGTCACCGCCCATCCCCGACAGGTCCAGCACCACCAGGTCATACGGGTCCTGTGCATCCTGTGCTTCAAGCACACACAACACCGCTTGCGGACCGCTGCCGGCAAAATCCACGGAAGCCCCGGCCTGTTTGAAATCCGACGCGACTCGGAACCGCGTACTGTCTTCACCATCAATCAACAAGACACGCGACTGATGCAACGGCACGGACACACCGGCAGACATACCGCCGGGAGACCTGCTGTCATCAAACCGATCTGACATCGCCGATCCTCCGCGCCTCCACGGATACCGATACCGTCCCGGCCCTGACCGGGTGAATCCACTACCATTCTTCATCGACGGGTCCGATTACACCCTCTATGTAATCGGACCTTTCCAGCCAAATTGCGGGTGGGTCGTATCGGTTGTGACGGACGTGACAGACTCAGCGCTGTTGAAGGACTAGTCTTGCAGCAACTCCACCCGCCAGGCCAGGGCGTAGTCCCAGGGCTCGTCGTAGATGTGGTCACTTCGCGAGACCTCCAGGCGGTATCGGCCGGGGGCCAGGTCTTTGACGTAGATGTGCTCGACGTTGTCGACCCGGCTCTTGCTAACGGCCAGGTCGTGTTCGTCGCCCCGCTCATCGGTGTGGATCAGCTTGAGGTTCAGGTCGGTCACACGCGGCAGGCCAGCCCAGCCGCCCCCGGAGCCGCCACCGGATGCGCCCCCGGACACCCCTCCGGAAAAACCCTCACGGTCCCCGTCGGAAGACAGGCCCGTGATCCGGCGGTGCCAGGTGAGGATGATCGACGCCTCACCCATCGGGGCCTGGGTCTGGAAGGTGTAGACAACCGTCTGCTCAGGCCCGATCGCGCGGAAGTCCCAGCCCATGCGCTTGGGCAGCCTGACGGATTCGGTTTCGGGTGTATCACCGGGTGCAGTTTCTTCGAGGGGATTTCCGGGGGATGTTCCGGTTGTGGGGGCGGGGCCGGCCTGAAGGATCTGCAGGCTTTGATCGAAATGCACCACGCCCGCGCCCAGGTGTTCATCCAACGGCCTGCCGGGCTCGGGCCGCCAACCCGCGGGCTTCACCGCGCCGGCCAGCAGCACGGCCTTGATGACCTCGGCCTTGCCGGCCCGGTGCGCGTGATCAGTCATCTCATCGGCTGCCTGCAACAACCGAGCGGCGCAGGCGGCAACCATCGGGGTCGTGAAACTGGTCAGACCGCGCGGGCCGACGATGTCGGGCTTGTTTCGGCCACGCACCTCGATCCGCGTGTACCCGCCGCTGGACCCGCCGCCTTGCCGCGTGGTCCCGACCGCGATCACGTTGTACGCCGTCCCCAAGAGGTATGGCACGGGCGTCTGCGGGCCGTTGTTCACACCGACACACATCACCGTGTCGTGCATGTCCACCTGCCAGTCCGCCCTTCGTAAAACGTCCGCGGCGTTGGGTGCATCGCTGACCCAGGAGTGCGTCAGCACGCGCATCGGCCCGCCGGCGGGCGGGTCGTGGGTTCCCGCATTGAGATACCCATGTGTCATCCAGTCGCGCGACTCGAAGCAGTGCACGACGCTGATCCCCGGCGCAAGCCCGGCCAGGCCATAGATCTGACGCGCCGTGGCCGAGGCGTGGCCGGAAGTCCTTGCGGGCCCGGAGCGTTTGACGAACGTGACGCCCTTGAACTGAGGCGATTGGATGTTGGGCAGGTACGCCCCGGGCCCGATCTCGATGTGCCCGACCGAGATGCCCTGGCCGGTGGGGATCGCCTTGCCCAAACGGGCCCGGGCGGTGTCGATACCCAGGAGGTGATGCAGCGAGGGCGGCTTGGGCGCGGGGCTTGCCTTGGGGGGTGGCGTGGGCTTCGTTGCCGGCTGGGTTGCGCCGGGGGCGTCGTCCGTATCCTGCGTGGCCCCGGGCTCGATGGTGGGCGCATCGGTGCCCGACAACTGGGCCCGCGACGGCTGGGGGGTCAGCCACCAAGCCGACACCGCCAGCACCGTGACGGTCAGCCCGATAAGCAGCGTGTTTTTAAGCTCGTCTGCCACCATGAAAATATCGGCCGGATCGGCCCGCACACTTGGGGGCACTATGAACCCGTCGGGAATGACCGGAACCGCCCGCGTTCGAGACTCGTACTTCATACGCCGATGACCCACGGGGGTTCGGCCGTTTCCCTATGATGTCTGCTCGGCCGACTTACCAGGAACGGACACGAGACGCGGATTGCTCACACCAGACTACCTCATCGTCGGGTCGGGACTCACAGGCAGCGTGATTGCGCGCACCCTCGCCGATGCCGGACGCGACGTGTTGATCGTCGACCGACGTGGCCACGTCGGCGGGAACGTCCACGACCACGACCACGCCTCCGGCATCCGCGTCCACACCTACGGCCCACACTACTTCCGGACCCACTCCGACCGGATCTGGGACTTCGTCACACGCTTCGCGGAGTTCTTCAAATACGAAGCGTCTCTAAAAAG
>JAJDCV010000221.1 GCA_029260675.1 Phycisphaeraceae bacterium | reverse complement strand
ACTCCGCGGCCGGCTCGATCCTGCCCGCCAACTGATCCCTGCCCGGCTCGAGATTGTCCCGATGTGACTGTAACGCTTGCTGGATGGTGTCGATGACCTGAGGGTGATCCGCAGCGATGTTGAAGCGCTCGCCGGGGTCGTTGTCCAGATTAAATAGCAGCGGTGGATCCTGCGCATCGGGCTGGGTGTAGATCTGATCGGGATCGGTGGTCCACAGGTGCAGCTTGAATGAGCCCATGCGTACCGCGTGGACCCTTTGTCGGCGGTAGTAGATCACACGATCCCGTGGGCTCTGATCATCACCGAACAAGACCGGCCGCAAATCCAGTCCGTCGATCACCCGGTCATCGGGGAGGTCAGCCCCGGCGAGATGGCATGCGGTGGTAAAAAGATCCATCGTCGTACCAAGGCCCTCCACGACGCCAGGCTTGATGGAATTGGGCCACCAGAACACACCCGGGACACGCATGCCGCCTTCCCAGGTCGTGGCCTTACCGCCGAATAACAGCCCCGCAGATCCACCGTGCGTCTTGTACATCTGCCAGGGCCCGTTGTCGGACGTGAAAACGACGAGCGTGTTATCCGCCAACCCCTCCTCGCGCAGCGTCTGGATCACCCGCCCCACGCTCCAGTCGATCTCTTCTATCACGTCGCCGTAAAGACCGCGCGGGCTGTTGCCCAAGAACGCCTCAGAAGCGTAAAGCGGGATGTGCGGCATGCTGTGAGCCAGGTAGAGGAAGAACGGTCCGTCTTTGTTCTCCTGGATAAAACGGACGGCCTCCTCGGTATAGCGTTTCGTGATCGTCGTCTGATCTGCAGGCCGCTCGATGACTTGGTCATCGCGCATCAACGGCACGTTCCAGTATCCGATCTTCGGGCTGAGCTGCTTCTCCATGTCAACCCCCGGCACGGCATCCATGTCGTTGCTGTAGGGGATGCCGAAGTAACGATCGAAGCCATGGCGTGAGGGCAGGTGCTCAGGCAGGTGCCCCAGGTGCCACTTGCCGACGCACGCCGTCGCATACCCCCGCCCCTTGAGCGCCTCCGCCAGCGTCACCTCATCGGCGGGCAAGCCGCCGGACGAATCAGGGAACAGCACCCCGCGCACGTCACTGCACATCCCGCTGCGGATCGGCAATCGGCCGGTCAGCAGACCCGCGCGGCTGGGCGTGCACACGCTCGCGGCCGTGTAGAACTGCGTCCACTTCTGGCCTTCCGCCGCCATCCGATCGATGTTCGGGGTCCGGATCGTCGGGTGACCGTACACCCCAAGGTCGCCGTAACCCATGTCGTCGGTGAAAATGATGACGATGTTGGGCCTCGGCGCAGGATCCGATGCACCCGCTTGTGGCCCGGTCAAGACGCATGTGATGGCGACAACCGCCATGAATCGTATGACATAGACAGACGCTCGGTTGATAGGAATATGTCGGCTCATACGGTTCCTTGAATGTTAGATGGGCTCGCGTACAACGAGACATTGTCACTAACCGTAACACATCCTGGACCTGCTCAATTGTAGAGCGATTAACGCTAACCACGGATTGACCGGAAAGCGATCTAATCATCATCCGAAACTACGATCCACAGCTGCATTAATGAAAACGTGTCCGGATCCTCGCCTTCGCCGACGATGATAATCGACTGTTGTTCGTGGTCGGCCCAGATTGGCAGCCATCGGCCCGTGATCAGGCGGATCAGTCGGGGCAGGTCGGTGTCCACGCTAGTCCGCCGACTGGAAGCCAGTTCCACCCGATCATCAGACGAGGCGACCAGCCAGTCGTCGCCCCACCACGTCCCGCCACGGAAGCCTTTTGGCAATACCGCGGTGGCCAGTGTTATCAGGTTTAATATCTCGATCCGGTCTTCGATCGGGTTATAGTAGGTATAGGCCCCGATGTCCGGCCGCAGCGGATCGTCGATACCGGTAAGCAGGTGCTGGGCATCGAAGATCGAATCCGAAAACGGTAACTCAGCAACGACGGCGGGGCTGTCTTCACCCAGCGTCCAGCGTTTCAAATAAGCGCCGTCTTCCGCCAGCTCTATATAGAGCAGCGTGTTGCTGTCGACCCAACGCGGCATGAGCTGCGCGCCGTCGCCCGCCGGCGGCCCCGGGGTCGCTTGACCCGTGGCAGGATCAATGATGAAGATCAACGCCTGATCGGGCACCTCCCCGTAAGCAGCTACGGCGACCCGGTCACCGTGGGGATTGATCGCCGGCATCAACACACAGCGCAGGCCCGCCTCGCTACGCTGGATCAAGCCCGTCTCCACGTGATACAGCCCCAACGAACTGCGGCGCTCTTGGTCGAACGTGACAAAGGCAAGCACCCGGCCATCGGCCGACCAGGACGGCCAACACGCACCCGAGAACGCGATGGAGATCGGTTCCTGCGCCTCCTCAAGCCTACGGACCCAAAGCGAGACGCCGCCGAGCCCTCCGCCCGTAATCAATCCGTCGCTGCTTACACGTGCTTCGGGGTCGTTTTGTTTCAGATACGCGATCCACTTTGCATCCGGAGAAACGGCGGGTAGTTGCAGGCGGGCGTTTGGGATCGGCGGGCGGGACGCCGCATACGCCGTGACATGCCCGGTCCAGCTTCGCGATGGGCCTTTGTCATCCCGGTTCGGCTTCCCCGACCCCGGTGCATCAGGGACGTCTATGGACCGGGCACCCGCGTCAACCCAGGGTTTGGCAGGCGCACAGCCTGCCAAACCGAAAACCGCCACCGCCAATAGCAAAACATAAACACGTACCATCTGTCTTACCGTTCGTCCTTGTTGTGTGATGAGTCTGTTTGCGGTGCTTCATCTATCAGCGGGCTATCAACCCGCAATTCACTTACCTCAGCATTATCACCCGTCTTTTTTCCAGTCTTCTTCTTAAGATGCGGGTCGAGTTCCCCGGGCGTCTCGTCTGAATCCACGTCTTGCTTCTTTTCTTTATCTGCGTTGATCGTGTCCCGTATACGATCCAGCCACCTGCGGTTCTGCTCGCTCATCTCCTTGGCCTGATCGCTGCCGAGGTTCACGATGTGGGGCGTGATGAAGGCGATGACCTCGCGGTTGCGCACCCCCTTGTCCGTGCTGCGGAAAGCCCCGCCGAACAGCGGGATATCACCCAACAACGGCAGCTTGCGGACCTCCATAAAATCCTCCTGCCGGACGATGCCGCTGACGACCACGGTCTGCCCGTCCTGTACCGTGACGTGGGTGGTCGTCTCACGCCTGTCAAAGATGAAGTTCCCAAAAACACTGGTGCCCTGGACGATGCGTGACAGCTCGAGGTTGACCTGCATGTCGACATCGCCCTCTTGCGTGATGTGCGGCCGGATGTGCAGCCGGGTCCCGACGGATCGGAACTCGAAAGAACGGTTGAACGTGTCGGCCGAGTCCCGGCTGGTCTGATCGGAGATCACCACGGGCACGTCCTGGCCGTCGAAAAAGTGCGCCTCCTGGTTGTCCGCGGTGTAGACACGCGGCTCGTTGAGGATCTTAAGGTTTACGTTCTTGATCAGAAGTTGGATCAGGAAGTTCAGGTCGAGATTTGCATTCAACACCCCGTCGTTACCGAAGATGCCCCGTGAATAATCCGAGTTGAAACCGCCCCCGATCGATTGATCGGCGAGCCTCGAATCGCTCAGCAGGCTTGGGTCCGACGCCAGCCGAACCCCGAGGGTTGACTCGTCGTCGTGTTGCACCTCCGTGATGATCGCGTGCAGGACGACCTGTGCACCGGGTTTATCCAGCTCGGAGATCAGCTCGCGGAACGGCTCGATGTGGGCGGTGGGCGCGAGGATCATCAGGGCGTTGCGGCGGTTGACCGGCACGAACCTGGGCTTGCCGATCAGGTTGCTGGTCGGCTGCTCGTCAAGATTCGGACGTGACTGAGCCCACCAGAACGCCATCTCATTGGGGTTGCGCTGACCCTCCCCACCTTGGTTAGGCTGGTTTGGCTGTCCGTTCCCAGCCGCGTCATTGGTGCTGGACTGGCGTAACTCCTGGCTGAGACCGCGGGGTGTCCGGGTGATCTGAGCAGGCGTTCCGGGCTCCGAGAACATCGCGTTGAGTTGCTCGGCGACATCCTCGGCATTCGCGTGCTTCAGCTCGATCACCGCCGGCAGTCCCGCGCTCTGGGGCTGATCGATCTTGGCGATCAGGTCGTCGATCACCTTGAAGTTGTCCGCGCTCTTGGATGAAACAATCAACTTGTCCGAGCCCCGTAACGCTTGGAAACTGAACTGGCCAAACAGACGGCCGACCGGGTTGCTTGACTCATTGTCGATCGTGTCTGTCCACCAGCTAAACGTGGTCCTGCTTCGTGACCGGGTGAACATGTCTTCCAACAGCGTCTTGACCTGCACCGGATCGGTGTACTTCAGCTGGTAGACCTTCGGTTGCACGGCCTCCAGATCGATCGGGCGGTCCCACTGCTCGGCGATCAGCTCCTCGATGCGCCGCATCCGGGTCGGGTCGGTCAGCACCGTGATGCTGTTGCGCTGCGTGTCGGCGGTGATCTTGACCACGTTCTGCTTGGGCTGCTGACGCCCGAAATAGTAGACATACCTGCTACGGCCTGAGCTTTCTTCCCCCCCAAACAGGTCCTCGATCTTTTTCTTAACGCTTTCAGCGCTGTCGTATTTTAACGGGATCTCCTTCATGATCTGGTGCGATGATGTCTCGATATCAAGCTGATCGATCAAGGAACGCACGAGGTCGCGCCCTCGCTGCGACCCGTAGACCAGCACCTGGCGCGACTTGATAAACGGGATGATCCTCACACTGCTACGCACGTCCTCGTCGGGGACC
>JAJDCV010000220.1 GCA_029260675.1 Phycisphaeraceae bacterium | reverse complement strand
ACAAGATGGTCGATAGAACAAGTCACCGGTCTTGTAGTAACTATACTTTCCTTCATCACAGCATTTCCAAGCTACTATGTTTGGGTAAAGCTTAAGCCGAGAATGATTGCGATGACGCGCCGACGACTTATCTGTTTTGAGTGTGGTTACGACCTGAGAAAGATCGATCATGCCACCACCTGCCCGGAGTGCGGGATTGCGGTGCCTTGGCTCAATCAAGAGAGGTCCACCGGCGCCGACCCCGGCCAAGGCTCTGCGGGCCATGACCTGGCTTGAGGTTGCTGTTCCATCCACGATCGGAAATCCGCCATCTCCCCATCCTGTCATCCTGTCAACTCCCTCCCCCCCGATCCATCCGCGTTCATCAGCGTTCATCCCTGTTCCACCCCCGGCATCCTCCCCTCTTGGCGTCCTCGGCGTCTTGGCGGTTCCTCCCCCGCCGACCTACAATAGACGCATCATGAGTGACCCCACTGAACAAGCCAGTACGCCCGTCCTGGAGACGGTCGAGCCGATCGGCAAGCGGGTGCTGATCCGCAAGGACCAGGACAAGAAGCAGACCAAGAGCGGAATCCATCTGCCCGACAAGATGGAGATCCCCACCCTCACCGGCCGGGTGGTCGAGGTCTCCGCCGAGGTCGACACCGACTCGAACTACCCGATCATTCAGTACGACCGGGTGCTGTTCAACCCCAAGGACGCGATCCCCGTGGACTTCGAGGGCGACAACCGCCTGTTCGTCGTCCCGGTCGAGAACATCGTGGCCGTCTTTAGAAAAGCAACATAACATCACCGCGAAGCCCACGGTCGCCGACCGTGGGCGCTCCAGCCTCCCTGGCCGGGTGTAAAATATCACACACACGCCTACCCCTCCTAAGATCAGCAATCATAAATCACACATCATCAATGCCTTCCCCCCCCATCACCATCCAGCCGATCGAGCACCCGTTCAACATCACATTCCCTGATGTTGAAAGAGGCATCCCCCCGATCCCCGGCTCAAAGAGCCTGACCAACCGCGCCCTGCTTTTAGCCGCGCTCGCGGATGGCACCAGCACACTCACCGGAGTGCTGTTCTCCGATGACACCAAGGTGATGATGAAGGCTCTGCAGGACCTGGGCTTCACACTCGACATCGACGAACCCAACACGACCGTCACCGTCCACGGCCAAGCCGGCAAGATCCCCGCCACCAAGGCCGACCTGCACCTGGGCAACGCCGGCACCGCCATGCGCTTCCTCACCGCCGCCTGCTGCCTGGGCGAACCCGGCAGCACCTACAAACTCGACGGCGTCCCCCGCATGCGCGAACGCCCCATCGGCGAACTCGTCGAACCGTTGAGGGAACTCGGTGCGAAGATCGAATATCTCGGCAACGAAGGCTACCCACCGCTACGCATCCACGCTTGCGGTTTAGCGGGCGAGATTGTTCAGATGGACCCAAGCGTAAGCAGTCAGTTCGTTTCAGCATTGCTGCTGATCGCGCCCTATTGCCAAGAGAATCAACTAACCATCGATTTCGCATACAAACCCGTAAGCTTCCCCTACATCGATATGACGCTGGATATTCTCAGCGCATTCGGATGTGATTCTCCAGCTATCGATGAGCGGCCGGATGGTGAAATATGTGCCGTACAAGCGGGTCCGGGGAAGTTGACTGCACTGGATGCTCGGATCGAACCAGACGCTTCTAATGCCACTTATTTTTTCGCGATTGCAGCAGCAAATCCAGATGCATACTGTCAGATTAAGGGTTTGCATGGCGGGTCATTGCAAGGGGATGTGGCCTTTGTCAGCGTTTTGAAAGACATGGGAGCCGAGGTTGGTGTGGATGATCATGGAACCATGGTGTCCGGATCACCCGTGCTTCGCGGTTACAGCAATGACCTCAACCACATCCCCGACGCCGCGATGACGATCGCGACACTCGCGGTCCTTGCCGAGGGCCCGACGACGATCCGTAACGTCGGGAACTGGCGGGTCAAGGAGACCGACCGGATGGCGGCGATGCAGACCGAGCTGACCAAGCTCGGAGCGACCATCGAAGTCAACGGCGACGACATCACCATCACCCCGCCGCCTAACGGCAAAATCACACCCGCCGCGATCGACACCTACGACGACCACCGCATGGCGATGGCGTTTGCCGTGATCGGGCTGGCACAGCCGGGCGTGACGATCAACGACCCGGACTGCGTGAACAAGACGTTCCCCGACTTCTTTAAGTATCTTGATTACCTTCGGCAGCCCCCGGATCACCCCAAGGGATAACCGACGCATGAAACGCAGCGCCTTCTGGAAAACGACACTCGAACTGCTCCGCTACAAGAAGCAGCTCGCTGTCGCATTCGGCGGGGCGCTGGTGTCGGCGGCCTGCTTCGGGGCGGGCCTGAGCATGCTGCTGCCGGTGTTCACGCTGTTTTTCAATAGCGACGTGCTTGAGGCCGGGGACCACCCGCTGAGGAAGCTGGTGAGCAACGCGCTGACCGGCGAAGACGCCGCCCAATGGAAGACCAACCTGGCGGCGTGGATCAACGGACATATCCCCGAGGACGTGTTTTGGTCGTTCGTGATGATCATGGGTGTCATCGCGGCGTTCACCGTGATCGGCAGCGTCGGGCGATACATCCACCAACTCGTGTCGATCACCGTGACCCAGCAGGTCGCGGTGGCCTGGCGCGATCGGCTTTTCCGCAAGCTGGTCGATGCACCGGTGTCTTATTTCCTGGGGCAAAACGCCTCTGACCACGCCAGCCGGGCGATGTTCGACACCGGTGTGCTGGCCCGCGGCCATCTTGCCGTGCTGGGCAAGGCCTTGCCCGAGATCCTCAAGGGTTTGGCGGCGGTGACGGTCGCGCTCTGGTGGGACTATAAGCTGACGCTGCTGGCGCTGATCGCGGCGCCGCTCAGCGGGATCGTGCTCTACAAGTTTGGCCGAATCATCGAGCGGGCTTCACGGCGGGCGTTGCAACAGCAGGCGGGGATGCTCAAGACGGTTAACGAGGTGCTGGGCGCGTTACACGTCATCAAAACGCACGGGGCCGAGGGCTACGAACGCAGAAGGTTCCGCCGACTGAACCGCAGCCTGTTCGACCAGCAGATGAAGATGCGTCAGGCCCGCGCGCTGGCGTCACCGGTGATCGAGACGTTGGGGCTGTTCTTCGTGCTGGCCGCCGCGCTGGTCGCTGCTTGGTACGTCTTCACCCAGGAGGGCGTGGACTCCGTCACGTTCCTGACGGTCCTGATCGCGCTGGGTGCAGCCGGAGCGAGCCTCAAACCGTTGACGGCCTTGCACACGCAGATCAAAGAGGCCGACGCCGCGGCGAAGCGCCTGATTGAGGGCGCGGATATCGAAGGCGAGCCGATCTCGCTGTCCGACCGGGCCGACCTGCCGGTGCTGACACGTCATCACGAGTCGATCGAATTCCAGGATGTGAGCTACACCTATCGGGGCCAGGCGACACCCGCACTGGATGGCGTGAGCCTGCGTGTCGGGCACGGGCAGACCGTCGCGATCGTCGGGGGCAACGGGTCGGGCAAGACGACGCTGTTAAACCTGCTGCCGAGGCTGACCGCGCCGAGCGCGGGGTGTGTGCTGATCGACGGGACCGACGTCGCGGGGGTGAACCTCAAGGTATTTAGACGTCAGCTCGCGGTGGTGCCTCAGCAGAGCGTGTTGTTCGAGGGCACGATCGCCGACAACATCGCCTACGGCCAACTCAACGCCAAACGTGACGACATTATCGCGGCAGCCAAGGCGGCGTTCGCACACGAATTTGTCAGCACGCTCCCGGACGGCTACGACACGCTACTGGGCGAGGGCGGGTCCGGACTCTCCGGCGGGCAGAAGCAGCGGCTTTGCATCGCCCGGGCGATCCTGCGCGACCCCGCCATCCTGATCCTCGACGAGGCGACCAGCCAGATCGACGCCGACTCCGAGGCCAAGATCAATCGTGCGATGGAAACTTTCCGTGCCGGGCGCACCACCTTCATCATCGCGCATCGTCTGAGCACGGTCGTCGACTGCGATATGATTGTCGTGATGGACGCGGGAAATATAGTCGACCGCGGAACCCACGCCGAACTGCTCGAACGTTGCGATGTCTACCAGACACTGACCCACACGCAGCTTCAGCCGGCGCAGGCTTAAACCGGAAAAGACATCAGAACTTGACAGGATGACAGGATGGACAAGATAAGAACGGATGAAGTTAATCGCTGTCTAACTTCCTATCCAGTCAATCCTGTCATCCTGTCCAATTTTTTTCTTTGCCTGTGTATGTCTACCTGGGAGCCGCATTATGTATAAACGCGCTTTCACCCTGATCGAACTGCTGGTGGTCATCAGCATCATCGCGATCCTGGTAGGCATCCTGCTCCCGGCCCTGGGCGCGGCGAGGCGCAGCGCCTACACGATCACCTGCGGGCAGAACCAACAGCAGATCGGGGTGGCGTTGCAATCCTACTCGGTCAGCCACGACGACCGCCTGGCGGTCAACCCCGCGGCCGGCCTGGACTTCGCACGCGGGTATTTCGGCACGGGGCAGGCGACCAACGCCATCTACACCAAGGGCACCGACCAGCTCATCGGCCTGGGGCTGAGCCTGGACGGATACCTCGACGCACCGCAGGCCATGTTCTGCCCCGCCGACGACTCGACCGACCCCACCGATGAACTCGAGCACATCAACAAGCGCGACGACTCGGCGAGCTGCTCCTACTTCTACCGCCAACTCGACCGCACCACCCACGACAGGATCTACGACCTGGGCGAGTCCAACCCCGGCCTGCTCGCGTCCGCACTGCTCGTTGACGCCAACTCGCTGCTCTCGTTCAGCCCCGACTACTTCCGAACCAACCACGGCAACGCGGTCGTCAACGCCCTCTACCACGACGGCCACGTCGCTTCGTACAGCAACAGCGGCGACCAGACCGACGGCGTCTTCAGCATCCGCGACCAGGACTTCGGCATCGACCCCTCCGGCGGGATGAGATTGGACCAGATCTTCATCGCCGCCGACTTCGCGCTACGGGGTGACCCCAAGGACGCACCGGCACCCACGCTCACGCCTTAAACACGGACCGGTCTGCCGTAAAACCCGAGGGTTAGCATGGCCAATGATTATGTCCAAAAGCTTGACGCATTGATGGCCCGGGTGAATCCGACGAAACCTCACGGGAAAGCTATCGAGGTCAAGCCCTTCTTCGGCGGCGCGGCCGGGTACCTCAACTGGGACATCTTCATCTCACTGACCAAGGTCGGCCTAGCACTGAAACTATCGGACGAGGATCGGCAGCGGCTTTTCAAGGCCGGGGATGCCAAAGCGATGCGCTACTTCCCCAAGGCCCCGATCAAGAAGCAGTACGCCCTGATGTCGGATGACTACTTGACCGGGCCCAAGCGCATCAAGCCTTGGATCGAGAAAAGCATCGGCCTCGTGGCGTCTAGCGCCGCCGAGTGATGAAGAACATGCCGCCGATGGCACACAGAACAAATGACGCCGGCTCGGGGACTGCGGTCGAACCAAACATGACCTCAAACGTCTGGTCGAACAGCGCCTCGGCCGTGCCGCCGTTGTCGTTCGCGGTGACCTGCATCTCGGTGACCAGCTCGTAGCTCTGACCGGCGTTTAAGGACAATGTCAACGCGAACGCCGAGTTGACCGTTACGTTGTCGGGCACACCGACCGAGGAGTTGGCCTGGAACGTCCGGGTCACCTCGTCGATGATACCGGCGTCACCCAGGACCGTGACCTTCGCCAACACCGAGGCTGTGCCCCCGCCGTCGGTGTTTAGTTGCCCCTCAAGCAGCGTGTTGATGAAGACGTCGGTCAGGCCGGCGCCGCCCTCGTCCACGACGAAATTACGGCTGATCATGTTGGACTTGGTGATCTCTCCACCGGAGGCGATTGCGCTTAGGCCGTGGAGCGTGCCCAGGTCGATCGCCTCGACGATCCCGCCATCGGGGTTGCTGACGGCCGAGACATTCATGCGGAGCGCCGAGCCGTTGCCAAGAACCTGAGCCGGGGTAAAGACCGGGCCGGGGTCCCAGGCTATCTTCCAGGGCGTGATGATCCCGCCGCTGCCATTGGTCACGAAGTTGGTCGAGACCCCCGTGACCGGGTCGATGCGGACGACCTTGCGCTCGATCCCGCTCGTGGAAACATAGATAAACCCGTCGGGCCCGAACTCCAGGTCGGTCGGCCCGGCGAAAGGGGCGCCGCTGCCGCCGAGGGTCGCCAGCAGTGCGCCTGTGGTTCCGTGGTACTTAAAGACACGGCCGCCGTTGCCCAGGTCCCCGCTGATACCGCCAGCCACGTAGAGGTTTCCATCGGGGCCGAAGGAAAGGCTGCCGGTCGAGTTGTTGCCGACGCCGGTTGCAAAAATCCCCGCAGCGCTACCGCTGGTGTTGTATTTCTCTACGCGGTTGCTGCTGAAAGTGGAGATATAGAGCAACCCATCCGGGCCCATGGTGACGCCGGACGCACCGCCGTTGTTCAGGAGGTTGGTGATGAGACCGCCCGCGCCGGTGGTGGCGTTGTGTCTGTAGATGCGTGTGTGGCTGGCGGCGGGCCCGGTCATGTAAAAGTTGCCATCGGGCGCGAGGTAGAGGTCCTCGTAGCTGACGTTGTTGAGGAACGAGCCGAGGAAGAAACCCGTGCTGCGCTGGAACTTCAGGACTTTGTTAGACGAGAAGTTGCTGCTGTTGATGTAGATTTCCCCATCGGGCCCAAACTCGATGCCCCGGGGGCTGTCCAACCCGCCCGACCCGGCGAAGAAGGTGAAGTTGCTGACGAACGCACCTGTATCACCGTCGTACCGCCTGATGATGTCGCCGCTGAAGTCGCTGAGAAACAGGTCACGGACCGCCGCCTGTGAAGACGACGTGACAAGGAGCGCAGATAGAATAACCGCCGCCTTAAGAAAACGTGTGGGGAGCATCTATGATTTCCTTCCCTTAAGAGAAGCCGGTCTTGACATGGCTTACGCCGCCTGCTTCTCCCCTCACCCGAATGGGCAACATGAAGCTAACCGATACGTTCAGCAGATTCAAGGGTTTTATTACCAGATATGGAGACAAAACGGGACCGGCCTTACCCAGCTTAACAAGGATGCCGGGCTTACTCTTGATTAAAGACCTTGCCGTCTGGCCCAGCTAATACTTATATCGCATCTGTTGGCGTTGTAGCGTGGTGACGGGCTTAACGTGCAGCCAGCGTGTCCGGCGTCGCTGCTCGGTCAGCGTGATGCGCTTGGCGAGGTCCGGGTCGCGGTCGAAGACACGCCGAACCTTCATCGGGTGGTTGCACTGGCTGGATCGGTGCAGCAGCACGACGTCACGTGGCAGG
>JAJDCV010000219.1 GCA_029260675.1 Phycisphaeraceae bacterium | reverse complement strand
GGAATTGAAGGCCCAGGCGTCGGTGGTGATCGCGTTTGGGCAGAATTTGTCCGAGCCGTTTATCGAGGCGCATGGCAGTCTGGCGGTGACCTTGCACGCATCCCTATGGCCGGAGTACCGGGGCGCTGCGCCGATTAATTGGGCGGTGATCGATGGGGAGCGGCAAGCGGGAGTTTGTGTGATCGGATTGGCTCAGAAGATGGATGCCGGGCCGGTGTATGCCCAGGGTTCGCTTGAGATCGATCCCAACGAGACAGCGGGGGAACTGCACGATCGGTTGGCGTCGCTTGGACCCGGTGTGATTCAGAAGGTGCTGGATGATCTGGAAGCCGGCACGCTGGACCCCAGGGAGCAGGACCACGATCAGGCGACCAAGGCCCCGAAATTAAGCAAGGACGTCGGGACCGTCGGGTTTGATCAGCCGTGCGAGAAGGTGCGTGCCCGGGTTCATGGGTTGACACCCTGGCCGGGATGTCGTGTGAACTGGTTGTGTCAGGCAACGGGCCAGACCACGGTGCTGACGCTTGGCCGAGTGGCCGCGGTACCCGATCTCTCCTGCTTCATCGGATTGGAATCGGTGGGTCAAAAGCCAGAGCCCGGGACGGTCGGGGAAGGCTACCACGTCCTGACGGCCGACGGATCGGTGCGGCTGGTCGAGGTGCAGGCCCCGGGGACCAGGATGATGCCGATCGCGGATTTTGCAAGGGGGCATAAGCTGGCGGCGCGGGATGTGCTGTCGGTGATCGAGTCGGGCTGATCCTTTTTTACATTTTGCTTGACATGAACACGGACGGGCAGCGACTATGCCAAGAGATACGATCTGGATTGGGCGGATTGGAGGCATGACATGCTACAACTGGCAGCGGTGAACTGGGATGGGATGTTTTCGGGTGGTAATTATATCTTTACCTGTGTATTCGGTATGGCCATCATCATCTCGGTCGCCGGGGTGATCGGGGGGACCTGGCAGAACATCAAGAAGCACGAGCAGGATGTCCGGCTCAAGCGCGACATGGTTGCCAAGGGTTACGGCGTCGACGAGATCGAACGGATCATTAAGACCAAGCCGGGCAGAAAGGCTTGACCTGGTCACCGCGCGTTCACCGCCTTGATTCATCCGTCACAAGATCAATCAATTCCTCGGCCGTGCGGATGCGTTCACCGTAGGCGATATACATGGCCTCAATCTGGTCGATCGATGGCTTCATGTTCCGTTTCACCAAGCGTATGTAGGCATCGATCACCAGCCAGGGATTGGTGCCGCGAAACCGCATGCCTATGATTGTGGCAAGTGGAACTTTTGCCCCGCTGAAAAAAGCTCGCGCCCACGGGCGGAGGATGAAACCAGCGACCCAGAAGACGATCAGAGTCCCCAGGCCCGCCGTGTACCCAATGATAAGTGAAGTCATATCCACCCCCGGAGTGTAACCCGGCTATGTGATGGATGTGTCAGACGCCCTTTGACGGGCGCACTAAAAAACCCGCAACGCTCTGCCCCTTTATGCTAGCCGTGGCCATAGTGGTCGGCTTTGGGGTGCTTGATGAACAGGGTCGCGGGTTCCATTTTCACTATCGGCGTGTGCAGGCGTCCGGCTGCAACGCGGAGAGGCAAATCGGCCGATCTATGCAAAAAAAACGCCGGGCGCTGGGCCCGACGCTTTTGATAAACGGGTCGTGCGGGCGATCCGTGGGTTTTGGTTTAGGGTTCGGTTTCCACCTCGACGGTCTGGGTCGCGTCGCCGGCGTGGGTGCCGGACTCGGCGTTTTCAGCCGCATCCGCATGCCGTTGGGCCTGCTCGGCAACATCCTTGGCAAGCTGGGCCTGGGATTTGGCCTGCTGTGCGGCGAGGTCGTGCTGCTTGGCCTGACTGGCGGCGTCTTGGGCCTGCTGATTAGCCTGGTCGGCCTTGGCCTGCTGTTGGGCAAGCTGTTGACTGAGCTTGTCCGCGTACGCCTGTGCATCCTTGGCCTGTGCAGAGGCCTGCTCGAAAGCGGCCTTGGCGGCCAGGGCCTGCTGGCGTGCGGCGAGGGCCTGGGCCTTGGCCTGTTGGCCGGCCTGGGCTTTGACACGAGCCTCATCGGCAAGAACCTTGGCCAGGGCAGCGGCTTTCTTGGCTTCTTCGACTGCCGCCTTGGCCTCGGCGAGCTGGGCCTTGGCTAACTCGACCTCGGCCCTGGCCTGTGCGGCCACCAGCGCCTGCTGCTCGGCGGCTTGCTCCACCGCGCTGGCGGCGTCGGCCTGGACCTTGGTGGCGGCCTCGGCGAGCTGCTGAGCCTGTGCGGCACGCTTGGCTTCAAGCTCCGCTGCACGGGCGACCAGCTGGGCCTGGCGCTTCTGATTCAGTGCCTGCTGCCTGGCTTGCGCCGCCTCGTGCGAGGCCTGCGCGGCGGCGTGACGGGCAAACTCCGCATCACGCTTGGCTTCAACAGCACGCTGGACCTTGGCCACGGACACCTTCATCAGGAAATAAGGCTGGGTCTTCACGTCCGCCAAGCGGTACGGCGACTGCAGGTGACGCATCGACGTGGTGAAGTAGAGATACCCGTCGTTGCCCATCGCCAGGGAGTCGGGCCACTGCAGCCGTTCGTCGGCAACGAAGGTCTCGAACTCACCGGTCGGGCGACGCACGAGGATCGCGTCCTTCTCGACCGCGGTGAGGTAGAGGTTGTCATTTTCGTCCATCCACAGACCATCAACGACCGATCCGGTGTTACCCAGGTGCTCGACCTGTGAACCTAAACCACCGGCGGTGAGGCGGTCGTCGATCAGCGCATCGGTCGGGACCCGGAAGAGGTCACGGCCGCACATGGGCTGGTAGTACAGCCACTGCTTGTCATTGGAAAGCGCCATCCCGGCGACGCCGTAGCTTGGACGCTGGCCCAGGATGTTGACCCAGGGGTGCGATCCGATCTGTGCGATCACGCCTTCCTGTGGCTGGGTGGATTCGTGGCCGAGCAGCACGGTACGGGCCTCGCGGGTCTTGAGGTTATAGACCAGAACCCCGCCGCGCCCGGCGTCGGAGATGTAGGCGACGTTCTTGTCGGTGTCGACACGGAAGTCGCTGAGGAAACTGTACGGGGCCAGGTCGCGCTTCTGATCGAAGTAGAAGACCTGGGCGATGCTGTTGTCACTGAGGTCGATCTTAAAGAGCTTGGGGCCCGCGACGACAACGCCGCTTTCCTGGCGCGGGCTGCCGGAGTCCAGCGCCCATAGGAAGTCGTCATTATCGACGTACAGAGCCTGGGCGCTGACGAACGAACGTAGCGCGGAGGTCGCACTCTTGCCGTCCCAGCGGTTCCAGCTCCGGCTGGGGAACGGGTTGAGGATGCCGTCGGCGTCAAGCTCGGCGACACACACACCCGGCTGGTTGTCCCAGTAGGGGAAGTTCACGAACACCCGGCCCGTGCTCGATACCGCCACACCGGTGGGCTGAGCCTTGGGGAAGCGGGCGACTTCAACGACCAGCTTCTCCCATTCCGGTTCGAAGTCGGCGGCCGTTTCGTGCGTGGCGCAGCTGACCAGCACAGCGGACACCATAGCCGTGATGACCGCGGCGGTGACCTGGAAGATACGATGGGTGTAGAACGGACGGTGGATGGTTTTCACCATTTTCTCCTCTCCTATCATGACGACCGGGGTGGTCGTGATGGTTGTCAGGATCGCGTATCGGCTATCTGTGGCGACGGGTGAAGGCGATAGCACGGGTACACCGATTAAACGGCGCAGGATGGATACAACGACAGGGTTACCGGAACATCGGGCTTTGAATTTGTGGGGGATGCGTCGGCAGCGGGGTGGCAGAAGCCCGGCGGCAGGGGGCTATTCGCTCGTAATACGCTGCTCGCCGCAGTAGACATTCATCCGCCCTTCACGGAGAAAGCCCACAAGCGTCATCCCCGAGTCTTCGGCGAGTTCCACCGCTAGGCTGGATGGTGCCGACACCGCCGCGACGATAGGGATGCTAGCTGCGAGGGCTTTCTGCACGATCTCGAAAGACGCCCGCCCCGATACAAGCAACACATGCCGATCCAGCGGGGTCATTTTTCGCATCAGCGCATAGCCCAGCAGCTTGTCCGCCGCGTTGTGCCGACCGACGTCTTCACGGGCAGCGATCAGTGTGCCCACCGCGTCAAACAACGCCGCCGCGTGCAGCCCACCGGTCCTGTCAAATCCGGTCTGCACTTCTCGCAGCTTCCCCGGCAGGGTAGTCAGCATGTCCCGGCGGATAATGACATCCGATTCAACCGGCTCAAAATGCTGGTGCAGTGACTCGATGGTCGTCTTACCGCACAGCCCACAGCTTGAAGAGGCAAACACATGCCGGGATAGCCGATCTAGATCGATCTTGATACCCGGGGCGAGAAAGACGTTGACGATGTTTCCACTTTCCGTCCGGACGCACGGGTCGATACGCACCACGTCGTCGGCCGATCGGATCAGGCCTTCGCTTAACAAAAACCCGGCGGCGAGTTCGGCGTCCTGGTCGTCACGCTTGCCATCAGGCCCGGGTGAACCGGGGGTGCGCATCGTCACCGCGACCGATCGGCCCCGCACGCGGATCTCCAAAGGCTCCTCGATCGCCAGGTCATCATCGACCTGTGACAGCTTGCCGTTTTGGTATTTCCAGACCGGGCGGGATTCGATCATGATGACGCGCTCACCGTCACGGGGATGAATTTGGAGGTCGGCGTGTGTGACCCGTCGGCTGTTGAATTGACCGACACCAGCGGGTTCAACTCCGGGAAGTAACCGGCGGCGCACCGGGGTGGGATGTCATAAGACACAACGCGGAAACCCGTGACACGGCGTTGGACCCCGTCGGCAAAGTGACTCTCGATACTGACTGATTGCCCGTCGCCAAGCCCAAACGCCGCGATGTCATCCGCATGCATGAAGATCACCCGCCGCGTCCCCGATACACCACGATACCGGTCGTTATCGCTGTACACAGTCGTGTTGTACTGGTCGTGTGAACGCAGTGTCATCAGGCGAAGCTGCCCCGGAGGCAGGGTGAGGTCCGGGATCGCGGCGACAGTGAACTGTGCCTTGCCGCTTTGTGTTTCCCATTGGCGTTCGCGGGCCGGGTTGCCCAGGTAGAACCCGCCGGGGCGATTGATACGCGCGTTGTAATCATGGAACAGGTCCGGCAGCACCTCGGCGATCTTGTCTCGGATCAGGTTGTAATCTTCGGCGAAGGCTTGCCAATGGATCGCATCACCCGGGAACGTGGCCCGTGCCAGCCCCGCCACGATCGCCGGCTCCGAGAGCAGCATCGGGGACGCCGGCGGACGGTTACCCGACGAGGCATGAACCTGCGACATCGAATCTTCAACCGTGACCCGCTGTGGTCCGGCTTCGGTGACGTCCAACTCGGTCCTGCCCAGGCACGGCAGGATCAACGCATCGTTCCCGACGACCGTGTGTGAGCGATTCAGCTTGGTCGAGACATGCACGGTCAGGCCGCAACGTTCCAGTGCGCGATAAGTGTGGGCAGAGTCTGGGGAAGCGGCCGCGAAGTTCCCACCCATCGCGAAGAAGACGTTGACCCGGCCTTGTGACATCGCTTGAATCGCTTCGACGGTGTTGTAGCCGGGCTCGCGGGGCGGTTGAAAATCAAAGACTTTCCCCAGGCTATCAAGGAACGCGGCGGCGGGGCGTTCGACGATCCCCATCGTGCGATCGCCCTGGACATTGGAATGGCCACGGACCGGGCAGACGCCGGCCCCGGGCTTGCCGAGGTTGCCACCCAACAGCAAAAGGTTCGCGATCATCTGGATCGTCGGGACCGCGTGCTTGTGCTGGGTCAGCCCCATCGCCCAGCAGGCGATTACGCGCTGTGAACCGGTGTAGATCTCGGCGATCTCTGCCAGAGCCTTTCGCGTCAGGCCGGATTGCAACTCGATCTCCTGCCACGCGGTGGTGCCCAGGTCGTCGAGGAACGCATCGACCCCCGCGGTATGTTCGTCGATGAACCCGCGGTCAACCACCGAGCCGGGGGTTTGATCTTCCAACTCGACCAGGCGTTTACAGATGCCTTTAAGCGCAGCGAGGTCGCCACCGACGAGCGGTTGCAGGTAGGTTGAACTGATCGCGGTCCCGCCGGAGGGCAAGAGCATCTCGGTGGGGTGCTGGGGGTGCTTGAAGCGTTCCAGGCCGCGCTCTTTAAGCGGGTTGATTGTGATGATCTTCGCGCCGCGCTTGGCGGCCTTCTGAAGCTCGGTCAGCATCCGCGGGTGGTTCGTGCCGGGGTTCTGCCCAATCACCAGGATGCAATCCGCCAACTCGAAATCCTGGATCGTCACCGTCCCCTTGCCGGTACCGATCGTTTCGGTCAGCGCGACCCCGGACGACTCGTGACACATGTTCGAGCAGTCCGGCAGGTTGTTGGTCCCCAGCTTGCGGACGAATAGCTGATACAGGAACGCCGCCTCGTTGGAGGTTCTGCCGGAGGTGTAGAACACCGCGCGGATGGGGTCGCTAAGCGAGTTAAGACGATCCGCCAATAAAGAAAAGGCGTCCTCCCAGGTCACCGGCTCGTAGTGGTCCGTTTCCCGGTTGTACCGCATCGGCTCGGTCAGCCGGCCCTGGTCTTCCAGCCAGCGGTCGGATTGTCCATGTAGAAATGAAACCGCGTGCTTGGCGAAAAACCCGCGCTCAACCCGCTTGGGCGTGGTTTCCCAGGTGACGGCCTTGATCCCGTTCTCGCAGAACTCAAACATCCCCGCCCCCGCGTCGGCTGGCTCGGGCCAGGCACAGCCCGGACAATCGAACCCGTCGGGCTGGTTGACGCGTAACAAAGCCGAGGCCGCCCCGAGAACACCACCCTGGTCAAGGGTATGTCCGATCGCGGCCTTGAGTGAGCCCCACCCACCCGCAGGACCGGCATAAGGCTTGACCCGGCCGGGAGAGCCGGGGCCCGGATCCTGCCCGCTGGCGGAGTCTTCTTGAGAGTCTTCTGACATAGACCGATTATACGCCATGCCACAGGATGCCCATCTGGCCCACATTGTGCGCACATGCCAGGCAGAATTACGATCAGATCCATGGCAGGACGATAAAACGTGATACGCTGGGCCCTCCAAGGGTTAGCTAAGGGCTGGGCGGTCAAGTACCCGGTGTGTGCGCACACACCCGTCGCGTTGAGCAAGGGTAGGGGGGCAGCATTATTCCGGCGCAAACTTGGGCACATGTGGTTGAAAGGTGGAGACATGAATCGACGGATCCTTGGCTTGCTTACGATGTTCGGCCTGTGTGGCTTGATGGTGTCAATGTGCCCAAGCTCGACGTCGGCTGAGGCCGTGAATATCGGGACGCACCAGGTGACCCGGTACTCGGTTACCTCGGAGGCTCCGGGGAGGGACGAGCCGATCGCGTTTGGAGAGATCGCCGTTGGGCCAGCCGATGGTGTTCGTTTCGAAGTGGTAAGCACACAGCGCGAAATGAGCCTGTCACGATCCGAAGCCCAAGCGGTACACGAATTGCTTGGGACCATGCTGGCGATGTCGTCACCCTCGGATACACCCCAAACCCCGGCGGGGCCGCAAACCGACGCGGTGGGCTCACCGACGCGGGACACGCCCCCGCCCGACGATAAGCCACGGGTGCATGACACGCCGGATACGGCTGGCAAGCCAGACAAGAACCCGTTCCTGGGGATGAACCTCGCCGACGTGACCTATTACAGCCGGGCCTGGGTCTTTACCGACCTGATGTTTCAGAGCGACGCCTGGCGGAAGGGGGGCAGCGGGCACATCTTCAAGACCGGCTACGCCCCGCCAGGCCAATATATCTGCACCTGGTCCGGCAACGGATCGATCCGCTTTGGCGGGGACGCTGAGGCAAATCCCACAGGCTCGAACAGCGCCCAGGTGACGATCTCCACCGGCGAACGCGGTATCGACATGAGCACGGTCGGGCAGGTCTCCGACGTGAGCCTGATACGGATCGAACACGAAACACGTATCTCGCCGTTCCAGCCCGAGTTCCTGGATCGCCTGGCACCGTTCAAGGTGATCCGCTTCATGGACTGGGCGAATACCAACAACTCGGAGCACCAGCGCTGGGCGGGGCGGGCGCGCAAGGGGCAGGTGACCCAGGCACGTGGCGGGGGGGTTGCGATCGAGTACATGATCGCCCTGAGTAATGAGCTGGGCGCGGACCCCTGGTTCTGCATCCCGCACAAGGCGGACGACGAGTACATACGCCGTCACGCCGAGTTAGTCCGTGACCGTCTTCACCCGGACGCGAAGGTCTAC
The DNA here is from genome assembly GCA_029260675.1 of Phycisphaeraceae bacterium. Lineage (GTDB taxonomy): Bacteria > Planctomycetota > Phycisphaerae > Phycisphaerales > Phycisphaeraceae > JAJRRS01. The sequence continues at coordinate 791 of JAJDCV010000219.1, read as the reverse complement.
ATCGAGTACTCCAACGAGGTCTGGAACACCCAGTTCAAACAGCACGGGTACATCCGGCAACTTAGCGGCGGCGATACGTACTCGGACGAATTTTTCGACGCCTGGTCCGAGCGCTGCCGGCGGACGTTCGCGATCTGGGCTCAGGTGTTCGGAGACGACGCAAACCGGAGGCTGGTACGCGTGGCGGCGGTGCATCTTCAGAACCCCTGGGTCGCCCAGAAACTACTGCCCCGGTTACAGGGCGAGTTCGACGCGGTCGCGCCCTCGGCTTACTTTGGCATAACCCGTAAACAGGGCAAGCGGCTTACACCCGCGACCACGGCGGACGACATCCTCGGCCTCTGCGAGCAGAACATCCGTCAAGACAACCGCGGCTGGTACGACAGGCACGGCCAGATTGCCCGGGATTGGTCTTCCAAACTCGGCCGGCCGATCCACCTGATCAGTTACGAGGCCGGCCAGCACCTCAGCGCCAACGGGGATGATAATCTGCCGTACTACGACGCGCTCATCCGCGCTCAATCTCACCCACGGATGTACGGTCTCTACCTGCTTAACATGCGTCTGCTCGAGCAGGCCGGAGGCAATCTGTTCACCGCGTTTAACGACGTCAGCAAGCCCGGGAAGTTCGGATCGTGGGGCCACATCGAGTATCAAACCCAGCCGATCGAAGATGCACCGAAATATAATGCGCTGATTGATTATCCGTCCATACGGAATCAATACGACGGGACGATGCGCTGGACGCGTGTCTTGAGGTGGAGGAGATCATTCTAGATCGACATGAACGA
>JAJDCV010000218.1 GCA_029260675.1 Phycisphaeraceae bacterium | reverse complement strand
CCGGCGACTGGTTTGCCGGCGACCCTAGCGGCGACGGGTTTGTCGGCCTGGTCGACCTGAACACGGTCCTGGGCAACTGGAACGCCGGCACCCCACCGGTGGAAGCAACGGCCGCAATCTCTACCACCACAGAGGCCGCGGATACGGCCGTGGAACCGGTTGCTGTATCGGTGACGCGTAAAAGTAACGAAACAACCGTGTCCGATTCGGCCGATCGTTCGATGAACGCATCGCAGCGATCGGCCCTCGCGGCCTGGCAGCGCGGACCACGATCAGCCTTCAATTCGATGGGCTTCCCAGGTTCGTTACACGGGGCGCCCCAGACAGCGTCGGCCCTGTCTTACGCTCCGCCTTTAAGCCTGTGGGAGCCCGGGGACGAATCTCAAACGTAGACCGAGTTTGACTTAACGGTCAAAGCGGCGGAAACCAGAAAACCCATGCCTGGCGTCGGGATCGACGTGGTGCGGAAGGAGTAGCGGTCATAAAAACGACAAGTGCCATTGCTGTGGGTTGCCTCCTGTTCCTGGGTTTTCAGGCGTGCGCCTCTGCCCCCGATCCGGTTGAGGACATGCCTCAGACCAAGAACGAAGCAAGCGACGCGTTTCTCAACGAGCTTCAAAGACGCTGTTTTCTTTTTTTCCTTGAGCAGGCCGAGCCCACGACGGGGTTGGTCGCCGACCGCGCTCCGGCCGATGGCAGCGAGAAGTTCAAGGAAGCCAGCATCGCCTCGACGGGCTACGGCCTTGCCGCTTTGTGCATCGCAGATGAGCGGGGGTGGATCGAACACGACCAGGCCTATCAGCGCGTCCTGACCACGCTCCGGTTCATCTGGGAGGAGATGCCGCACGAGCACGGCTTCTACTACCACTTCGTCAATAACAAGACCGGCGAGCGCGTGTGGAACTGCGAGCTTTCCTCCGTCGACACCGGGCTGCTATTGGCCGGCGTGCTGACCGCCCGGCAGTATTACAAAGGCACCGAGGTCGAAGAGCTGGCGACCAAAATCTACGAGCGGGTCGATTGGCCCTGGATGCGCGGCAAGGGCCAGACCCTGTCGATGGGATGGAACCCCGAGAACGGGTTTCTCAACGCGACCTGGGACGGCTACAGCGAACACACGATGATCTACCTGATGGGCGTGGGTTCTAGCACACACCCGCTGCCCCCAGAGGCCTGGAAGGTCTGGAAACGCGAGCCGGTCATCACCTACGACGGGCTGACGTTCATGGCCTGCCCGCCCTTATTCACCCACCAGTTCTCACACGCCTTCGTCGACTACCGCAACAAGCGCGACGACGTGGCCAACTATTTCCGAAACTCCGTTCTCGCTACTCGTGCACACCGGCAGATGTGCATCAAACTCGCCAAGCGATTCCCGCATTTCAGCGAAGACCTCTGGGGCATCACCGCGTCGGACTACGCCGGGGGGTACACCGCTTGGGGCGGGCCGCCCGCCACGGGGAACATCGACGGCACTGTCGTCCCCTGCGCCGCCGCCGGATCGATCCCCTTCCTCCCCGAAGAGTGCATCCGTACGCTCCGACACATGAAAAATACCTACGGCGAGCGGGTCTGGAAGAAGTACGGCTTCGTCGACGCCTTCAACCCCCAGACCGGCTACACCGCCGACCACGTCATCGGGATCGATGTCGGCGTCTCACTGTTGATGATTGAAAACTACCGCAGCGGCTTCGTGTGGAAGCACTTCATGGCCAACCCTGAAGTCAAACACGCAATGGACCTGGCGGGTTTCCGCCCCGAGGACGAAGTAGAAGACGCGGACAGCTCGGTCTACGGGCTGGAGTCGATCCCGTCGGAAATGATCAGCGCTGGATGGAACAAGGGCAACCGCACCGCGAGAGTGCGCCCGATGTCTTACGGCTGGGAGCAGGCGGATTGGCACGCCGTGACCGCTGAGGACTGCCTGGAGAAGGGCCAACCACGCAAGGACAACCAGGTTTCGGCCCGGTTCGCCTTCGCCTGGGATGATCAGGCCCTGCACGTCGTGGTCCGTGTCGCCGACGGTGAGGTTGTGAACAGTCTAAACGCCGATCAACTTCACGAGCAGGACTGTGTCGAGCTATACATCGACCCCCAGGACGACGGGTTGGCCTGGGGCAGCGAAAAGGATTTCCAATTCGGCTTTGCGGTGAACGACAAAGCCGGGGAATGGTTCGGCGGCCGACAGGACCAGATAGATCAGACCGTCAGGCCCACCGACAGCGGTTACGAGGTCCGGGCGGCGATCCCCTGGCGTCTGTTGGGGGTGGCCCCCGAGGCCGGCTTGAAGATGCAATCGACGGTGGCGGTTCATAGCGTCAGCGCGGAGGGCAACTCGTCGGTCAAACTCAACTGGCGTTTTAAGGAACAGGCCGGTCGAATCATGTTGGGTAAATTGGTGTTGGAGTAATCGGGTGAGTGGTCAAGGCCGTGAAACATCCAGTAGGTGGCACGTTGTTCGGCGCAACAGCGTTTCGGCGTGGCCGGTGCGTCTGTGTGCCGGTGCGTTGGTTCTTACATCTCTCGCGCTGATGCTACTTATCATGCCGGGCTGCGGCGATGATCGCCCGACACATACGCCAGACGGCCGGGTGATCGTGCGCTACTGGGAGAAGTGGACCGGGTTCGAGGCCGAGGCGATGCGTGCGGTGGTGGATGATTTCAACGCGTCACAGGACCGTATCTTCGTGAAGATGCTGTCGGTCAGCGGGGTGGACCAGAAGCTGTTGTTGTCGACCGCGGGCGGGAACCCGCCGGACGTGGCGGGGGTCTGGACGCACACGATCAACGTCTTTGCCGAGAAGGGTGCGCTGACGCCGTTGGACAGCTACACGGAGCAGGCGGGGATATCCCGCGAGAATTACATCCCAGCGATCTACGATCAGTGCACGCACCGCGGATTCCTCTGGGCGTTGCCGACGACCCCCGCGACGCTTGCGTTGCACTGGAACAAGACCCTGTTCGAGGAGGCGGGCCTGGACCCCGACACACCGCCGCGCAGTATCGAAGAGTTCGAGCGATTCGCCGAGCGCTTGACCATCGTTGAGCTGGACCGTGACGGTGAGCGGGTGCGTGTGCGTTTTGATGAGCTGACCGATGCTGAAAAACAAGCAAAGAACTTCAGCATCATCCAGCTCGGTCATACGCCGAAGTTTCCCGGCTGGTGGCTGGAGTTATGGGGTTTCTGGTTCGACGGCCGGCTGTGGGATGGTGACTCTCAGATCACCGTGGATACCCAGGCTAATGTTGAAGCCTACCGATGGTATGGCAGCTACCCGGAGCGTTTCGGCCGGCGCAACCTGGACACGTTCGGTGCTTCCTTTGGGAACTTCGCATCGCCACAAGACCCGTTTTTAAGCGGCCAGGTCGCCATGGTCATCCAGGGCGAGTGGATGTACAACTTTATCGACCAGTTCGCCCCGCAGCTGAGTTGGGGCGCTGCGCCGTTCCCCGCGATGCACCCAGACCCGGCGGGAGAAGTGACCGTCCTCGAATCCGATGTGCTGGTCATCCCACGCGGCGCGCGCCACCCCGACGAGGCGTTCGAGTTTATCCGCTACGTTAACACGCAAGCCGCGCTCGAGAAACTCAACCTCGGGCAACGCAAGTTCAGCCCCCTGGCGCAGGTCAGCGAAGATTTTATACGCCGGCATCCCAACCCGGCGATCAAGGTGTTCATGGACCTGGCCGCCAGCCAAAACGCACGCCCCTGGCCGACATTGCCGATCTGGAACGAGTACAAAGACGAGATCCGTATCGCCAGCGACCGTATCTACGCCGGCGACACCACGGTAGAACAAGCCCTCGCTGACGTCCGAGATCGGGTTCAGCACAAGCTCGACCGAGCGCTAAGACGTTGGGACGCGGTCGAGGATCAACGCCTCGCCGAATGGGGGGCGCGATGACACGAGGCGAACGACAAAATCTCGTCAAGGGCTTGGCGTTCATCAGCCCCTGGATCATCGGGTTCGCGGTGTTCGGGCTCTACCCGATCCTGGCTTCACTGTATTACTCGTTCTGCGACTACGACGTGCTGAACAAGCCGGCGTTCATCGGGACGCTGAATTACCAGGACATGGTCCACGACTCGGTGTTCTGGAAGTCGATGTACAACACCGCGTATTTCGCGCTGTTCTCGATCCCGCTTGGGATGGCGTTGGCGCTGATCATCGCGGTGGGGCTGAACCAGAAAATCATGGCAAGATCGGTCTTCCGAACGGCGTATTTTCTACCATCGATCGTCCCGCTGGTCGGCGTATCCATGATCTGGATCTGGCTATTTAACGGCGGGGGGCTGGTGGACCACGGGCTTTCCTGGCTCGGGCTGCCAAGCCCCGGCTGGCTGACGGATGAACACTGGGTCAAGCCCACGCTGGTGTTGTCCGGCGTGTGGCAGGTCGGCGGGACGATCGTCCTGTTCCTCGCGGCCCTTCAGGACGTGCCCAAGTCGCTCTACGAGTCGGCGCAGATCGACGGCGCCTCGGCCCCGGTCCAGCTTCGGCACATCACCATCCCGATGATCTCGCCGGTCATCTACTTCAACCTGGTCATGGGTATCATCGGTTCGTTGCAGGAGTTCGTCCGCCCGTTCGTCATGCTCGGCGGGCCCGGCCCCAACCGCTCGGCTTTATTCTACGCGATCAACCTCTACCAGAACGCTTTCCAATACCTGAACATGGGCTACGCCTGCGCCATGGCGTGGGTGCTGTTCGTCGTCATCATCCTGCTGACCTGGGGTGTCACGGTCCTGTCGCGCAAGCATGTGCATTACGGGGGGGAGGGCTAAGATGCGCTGGACGAGCAAGCTGCTGATACACGCGGTGCTGTTGTTCGGGGCGTTGGTCTTTATCGTGCCGATGCTCTGGATGCTGGTGACGGCGCTCAAGCCGATCGATCAGGCGATGACCAGCCCGCCGAGTTGGACGCCGCACCGGTGGGTATTGACGGAAGGGGGCGAGACGTTGACGGTCGGCCTGGACAAGATGCCCAATGACACGACGCCGGACTCGCTCGTGAGCGTAGGCTGTGCGTACCGCTGGCTGATCGAGATCCAGGGCGAGCCAGTACCGGTGCGCTTCACCGACGGCGACGGCCCCGGCGAAGCGGCGACGCTGAATATCGCGGTGGACTACCACATTCAGGCCCAGATTGATGGGGACTGGCTGCCCGCGAAGGTCCAGGATCCGCTCGCCGCTCTTGCCGCCCAGGATCCTGTCAGCGTGGTTGTCATCGACGCCGACGGTTACACCTACCGCAAGACGGTTAAGCCCGACCAACTCCGCCGGACTTTCGATCAGAGCAAGCAGGACCTGCGGGCATCGTTCGGTCAGAGCCAGGCGATGGCGGTTCCCGCCGGATCCCTGGCCAGGTCACCGATTGACTGGGACGACCGTTTAGAACTTGCGCACGTACAAGTCGAGCAACGTCAGGTCCGGGCGGGCGCACTGAGTAAACACATCGCTCTTCGCTGGGATAACTTCCCCAAGGCGGTCAGCGCGATGGAACGGTTCCCCGATTATCTACGCAACACCCTGGTGCTGTGCGTGCTGACGGTCATCGGAACGGTCATTTCGAGCACGCTGGTCGCCTACGGCTTCAGCCGGATCGACTGGCCCGGGCGCGACAAGATGTTCCTGGTCGTGCTGGCGACGATGATGATCCCGTTCCCGGTCGTGATGGTTCCGCTGTTCTCGATGTTCAAGGAATTCGGCTGGATCGGCACACTCAAGCCGCTTTGGGTCCCGACCTTCTTCGCCGGGGCGTTCAACGTGTTCCTGCTCCGTCAATTTTTCCGCACGATCCCCAAAGACCTGTCCGAATCGGCACGGATCGACGGGTGCAGCGAAATCCGGATCTTCTGGCAGATCATCCTCCCACTGGCGAAGCCGGCGATCACGGTCGTGGCCCTGTTCCAGTTCATGGGCACCTGGAACGACTTCCTGGGCCCGCTGATCTATCTGACAGACCAGAAAGACTTCACCCTGGCGCTGGGGCTGCAGTTCTTCCAGAGCCAGCACGGGGGGACACAGTGGCATTACCTGATGGCCGCCAGCGCCCTGGTGGTGCTGCCGATCATCGTGCTGTTCTTCTTCGCACAGAGGACGTTTATCGAGGGGATATCCATGACCGGGCTAAAAGCGTGATCCGATTCACCCGCCGATGTTCATCTGTTGTTTAATTGGAGTATGTTGTGACCAGAGTGACCAAACCCACCTTCAAACCTGTCAAGGTCGATGTCCCGGGCGACAAGCTGTTTGACAACGGCTATGGATACTTCGCCGCCGACGGCAGCGAGTACGTCATCACACGCCCGGACACCCCCAAGCCCTGGGTCAACGTGATCTGCCCGGGTGACTACGGCCTGGTCGTCTCGCAGATCGGCGGCGGGTATTCCTGGCAGACCCACGCCGGGCTCAACCGCATCACACGCTGGGATCAGGACCTGGTCAGCGATTCATGCGGCAAGTACCTCTACGTTAGAGATGAGGACACCGGCGATTTCTGGTCACCGACCTGGAAGCCCGTCTGCAAGGAATACGAATCCTACGAGTGCCGACACGGCATCGGGTACACCACGATCATATCAGTGAACCAGGGCGTCGAAACCCAGATGACGCTCACGGTTCCGCCCGGCGAGTCGGTCGAGATCTGGCGGCTTACACTCACCAACCAAGGCAAGAAGCAGCGGAGCCTGTCGGTCTGGTCCTACCTGGAATGGTGCCTGGGCGTTGCGCCCGACACGCACCGTGAGTTCCATAAAACGTTCCTCGAAACCCAGCTCGCTGACGACCACCGCACCGTGTTTGCCACCAAGCGGATGTGGGATATCCAAAACGAGCAAGGCCAGCACTGGAACCGTGACTGGGACAAGACCGCGTTCCACAGCGTGGACCTGCCCGCCAGTGCGTCCACCGGGAATAAGCAGGCCTTCATCGGGCAATACGGCACCAACGCCTCGCCCATGGCACTGCGCGAGGGCGGATACGTCGCCAAGACCACCGGCCGGTGGGACGACTCCGTCGCCAGCCTGCGCGTCCCGATCGAGCTTGCGCCGGGTGAATCCAAGACGATGACGTTCACGCTCGGCGTCGCGGATTCCGATGAACAGGCACGCCAAACCGTGGCGCGTTATCAAACGACCGACGCCGTCGACAACGCCCTGGGGGACGTTAACAGCTTCTGGTCACGCTGGATGGACGCCTCGCAGGCCGACACCCCTGATGACGGCGTCAACCTGATGGTCAACCGCTGGCTGAAATACCAGTCGCTGTCCTCGCGGATCTGGGGCCGGACCGCCTACTACCAGACCGGTGGGGCGTTTGGCTACCGCGACCAGCTCCAGGACAGCCTGCTGTTCCTGCACCTGGACCCCACACGCACCAAGGCGCAGATCATGCTCCACGCCGCGCACCAGTTCGCCGCCGGCCACGTCCAGCACTGGTGGCACCCGATCACCGAGGACGGCATGGAGTCGCAGTTCTCCGACGACCTGCTCTGGCTCCCCTTCGTCACCGTCAACTACCTCAAAGAGACGGCCGACCTGGGCATCTTCAACGAAACAGCGCCCTACCTCGACCAGCCGATCGACTCCGATCACACCGGCAGCCTGTATGAGCACTGCACCCGCGCCATCGAGCGTTCGTTCTCGAAACGCAGCGAACGCGGCCTGCCCCTGATCGGGACCGGGGACTGGAACGACGGGTTCTCCGTCACCGGCTGGGCAGGCAAGGGCGAGAGCGTCTGGGTCGCCCAGTTCCTGGTGGCGATCCTCAAGGAGTTCTGCCCCGCGGTGGAACGCGCGATCAAGGCCGGCAAGCTACCCGCCGAAGAATCGAAGCGCGTGGAAAGTTACCGCAAGGAAATCGAAAACCTGACCCAGGCCGTCAACACCCACGGCTGGGACGGCAAGTGGTACTTGGCCGCCAGCTGCGACGATGGCACGCTGGTTGGAAGTGACACCGCACACGAAGGCAAGATCCACCTGAACCCCCAGACCTGGTCGATCCTAAGCGGCATCGTCCCGGACGACCGGCGTGACACCGTGCTCGAATCATTGGACAAGCACCTGTACCGGGATTACGGCCCAGTGCTGCTTCAACCCGCATACACAAACCCTGATCCGCGCATCGGTTACCTGACGCGCTACGCCGCCGGCACGCGCGAGAACGGCGGGCTCTACGCACACGCCGCCGCCTGGGCCATCCAGATGGAATGCCAACTCAAGCGAGCCGACAAAGCCTGGAGCCTGTTCCGTAAGATGTCCCCGCCGCAGCGCGGGATGGACCCCAAGCTCTACCAGTGTGAGCCCTACGTCACCGCCGCCAACGTCGACGGGCCCGACTCGCCGTTGTACGGCAAGGGCGGCTGGACCTGGTACACAGGCTCGTCCGCCTGGGTCTACCGCGTGCTGATGGAATCGATCATGGGTGTCCGTCCGACCTGGGAAGGCCTGCTGATCGACCCGTGCATCCCCTCGCACTGGCCCGGCTTCAAGATGACCCGGCAATACCGCGGCAACGTCTATCACATCGAAATCAAGCGCCCCGCCGGATCAGGGCTGGAAGTCCAGTCGGTCACGCTCGACGGCAAACCTCTGGACGGGGCCGTCATCCCGCCGCCCACCGCCCCCAGCGGGGATCATCAGGTTGTGGTGGTCTTGAATTAGCCCTTTTATGCGTGGAAGTCCTTGCCGGGCCAGTGGTTTGGAGAATACTATGAGTTGTGACAGGAGGGAATGAATGATCCGTTTGACCCTGTGGAAACTCTTACCGATTGGCCTGCTGACCGCGATGCCGGCCGCTGCCAGCGATCAGGTCTTTTTCGACAATGGCCAGTTCGCCCTGCGCGCCGCCGACGGCGGCGTGTTCGAGCCGGCGGTCCCGGTTTTCCACAACGGCACACTCGTTGGCGGGCACAACCACAAGATCATCGAGGCGTTCGACAACGTCCCCGGGACCGGCAGCTTCCCGCTGACCTTCGTGGACATGCACGCCAACACCTTCCTACGCGCCACCTACCAGAAGACCAACGGCCTGACCGGGGCGCTGGGCACCAGCGTCGTCGGGTCCGCGTCCTTCCGTACCACCGCGGGGTTGCAGTTCATCCCCACCGTCACGCGCGGCGACGTCAACACCACCGGGTTCTTCGGCCGATACTTCAGCCAGGTCGTCGGCAATTTCGGTCCGCAGGCCAGCCTCACCACCACGCGGTCCTACCCAGACCCCGTGATCGACAAAACCACCGTCGGGCTCACCGTCGACTTCACCGCCGACCAGAACATCAGCCTCGCCACCGGTGGCGCGTTCACCGGCAACGACCGCTTCCGCATGATGACCGTGTCGAGCATGTTCTCCGCTGACACCGTTTACGACGCCGACAGGGTCCGCTACGAAGATATCAACGGCAACATCCAGACCCTACAGCTTACCAGTGCCACGACACGCAGCGCCCACCTCCTGCCCGCGCCCGATGAGGTCGGCTCGTGGATCGAGTTGATCAAGAGCCCCGGCTCGACGTGGTTCGCCGACAGCCCGACGATCCGCATCGATCTGACTAATAAGGGCGGTTTACGCCTTGGAATCCAGGGTTTTCTCGCCGGCACGACCAACCCCAACGACGATTCGCTGAGCGTCTGGCTGGAGTGGCTCGATGCGCCGGACACGATTGCAACCGGCACGAACCTCGGCATTGAAGCCGACGTTGTCGCGACCGGCGACCCCGACCGCCCGGTGATTATTGGCGACCTCAACGCCGACGGGTTCGTCGGCATCCTGGATCTCAACGCCGTCCTGGGCAACTGGAACCAGTCCGTCCTCCCGGGCTTTTTTACGGCCGGCGACCCCACCGCCGACGGGTTTGTCGGGATCGCGGACCTGAACACCGTGCTGGGCAACTGGAACGCCGGCACCCCGCCACCCACGGGTGGTAGTGCTGCGGTACCCGAGCCGGCGACACTCGGCCTCCTGAGCTTCAGCGCCGTCCTGCTGCTGCGGCGTTCGACAATCTGATGTCAGGTGGGTTCCACAAAAACAAGTGTGAAGACACATCGCCCATGCACGCTTGGGTGCGCGGTGCATGCTTGACGATCTGTTGTGATCGATGTCGACAATTCACAGCCTAAAAAATAACCGCCCCCTCCAGCGCTAGGCCGGTGGGGACGGCTTCCGGGGGCGATATTGTTGCTACATTTTAGCAAAACGCACGGACGCAAGTCAAGGCGGGTACCCCTCAGAGAAATAGATTTTTCGGAAACCCATTATTCCGATCGTGTGGTCGTTTTAGGATTGACGTGACAGATCGCACAGGGGCTCCCACCTAACCCATTGCCAGTGTTTTTATTACATGGATCGATCTTTGGCCGTCCGCCAGCGGCGCCCTGATTACCGGCATTTGGTACCGGACGGGTGCGATTTTGAACCCCGGTTCATGTCCCCGTTAGGGCTGCTGTTTTTGCAGCTTCCCGCGTTTCTCAGGACCCATGGCCGGGGTCGCCTGTATTCCCCCCCCATTTGTGGGCCATTGGTAGGCTTACATGGTAAAATCAGCGGAATCAATGCTGCTTTTCGGGAAATTTCGGGTAGAATTAATCATACAGGATCCTCGTTTATGACCACCGGGGTGGAGAACTCAACATGCGTTTTAGTAAGTACTTGTGTGCCTATCTGTCCGCGCTGGCCCTTGCTTCGGCCTGCTTCGCCGACGCCTATGACGCCCCCGTTGGGTTCTACAGCTCCGCCACCGGGCAGGGGGCCACGCTTAAAACCCAACTGGCTACCTTGATGACATTCGGGCCCGATGGCGTACTCTTTGGGGGCGATGACCACATCCAGCGGACCTACGGCAACTTCCGTGACGCTTCGGTTCTCTTCGACGCCGACCCCGCCATCCCCGGCAACATCCTCCTGGTCTACAACCGCGCCTCGGTCAGCGGGGTCTGGGACGCCGGTGCGACCTGGAACCGCGAGCACGTCTGGCCCCAGTCATTACAGCCCGGCAGCGCCAGCAACAGCTCCACCGGGAACCTCGGCGACCATCACGCCCTAAGGCCCGCCAACCCCAGCATCAACAGCTCACGCAGCAACCGACCCTTCGGTGACTTAAGCTCCTCCGGTCTCTTTGGCATCCAGCCCAGCGGGAACTACTACCCAGGTGACGCCGACGCCGGCGATATCGCACGTCAACTTTTCTACTCCGACACACGCTACGACTCGACCCTCACCAATCTCAGCACCGGCCTGGTCGGCGACATCAACACCCTCATCCACTGGAACTACGCCGATCCCCCGGACGACTTCGAACGCCGACGCAACCACGTCATCTACAGCTCCGTAGAGAACCCCAGCTTCTTCACCAACAACCGCAACGCCTACATCGACCACCCCGAGTATGTCTGGTCGGTCTTCGGCGGGGGCAACAACGACAGCCAGCTCTCACTAGGCGGAGTGGCTAATCCGGACGGCAGCTCGTCGGCTACGGCGGACCTGGGCCGGGTCATCACAGGCTCCGCGATCCCCTCGGCACTGTCGGTCGATCTTGTCAAGACCGGCGCAGACCCGACTTACTACGACGTCGCCGCCGCCGGCAGCGCCACCTCAACCGTCAACGGTCGATTCAACGCCTTTATCGGCGGGCTCCAGATGACCACCGTAGATGTGGGCCTCGCCGGCTCCACCGCCACCGCCGGGCTCCTCTCCGGAACCGTCACCATCGACAACATCGACGTCAGCACCGGCGCGGCGGGCCTGGGCTCCGACGATGCCAACGACACCATCACCGTCAACCTCGACGTCCTGGACCACGCCAACGCTTCCTTCGCCTCCGGCGTCGATCAGGATCTGCTGACCATCGACTTCGGCACGCTCGCAGTCGGCGGCACCGTTAACAGCGCGTTCGACCTCTTCAACCTCGAAAGCACGCTCGCATTCACCGCCGACCTCGATCTCGACTCGATCGTCGGCTCCGGCGATACCGCCGTGCTCGGCAGCAACCTCGCTGGGTTCGCGGGCCTCGCCGCCGGCGGGTCCAACGCCTTCAGCGCAAGCTTCGATACCTCATCCCTCGGCTCGTTCAGCGCCAGCTACACCATCAACCTCTCCGATGAAGACATCGCCGGGGCAACCAACCAGGTCTTGACCCTGCAGCTGCTGGGCGAAGTCGCCGGCGCACTCGTCGGCGACCTCGACGGCGACGGGTTTGTTGGGATCAATGACCTGAACCTCGTGCTCAGCAACTGGAACATGAGTGTCCCGCCGGGCGACCCGCTAGCGGACCCAAGCGGCGACAACTTCATCGGGATCGACGACCTGAACACCGTCCTGGGCAACTGGAATGCCGGCACCCCACCGGGCGGCGCAGCCGTCCCCGAGCCTGGGATGCTGGCATTGCTGGGAATGGGTGCGGTCGCGGGACTACGGCGTCGCCATATGCATGGGTAATGCCAGACAAGGTAGTCTAAGGGGGTGAGCGTGATACCCCGTTGCGTGGGTGCTTTCTTGATCGGGATGGCCGCCGTGCCCTTCGTGGATGTATCTTGCTTCGCACAAGTGATCCCCACGGTGACGGGTCGGACGCTCACCCTGCCGACAAGCCCGAACCACAAGCTCTTCATCCCGGACAGCTTCGATCTGTCTGCCGGCGGTGTCGATGTGCTGGTCCACTTTCACGGCGATCCGGCGACCGTCAACAACAACGCGGGCTACGCCGACCTTAACGCGGTGATTGTCAACGTCACCTACAACGGGTTCTCCTCGGCGTATTCCACGCCGTTCAGCGACCCGGCCCTCTTCGGCAACGTCCTTGATAGCGCGCTGGCTACACTCAAGGCCCAGCCCGATTTTGATGCGGCCACCCGATGGGATCAGCTAGCCGTCTCATCGTTCAGCGCCGGGTACGGTGCCGTGCGTGAGATACTCAAGCAACCCACCTACTACGATCAGATCGACGGGCTGCTGTTGGCCGACTCGCTCTACGCCGGATTCACCAGCGCCGCCGACCACACGCCGCTGGCCTGGCAGATGATCGACTTCAAGCGATTTGCGCTCGATGCGGCGAATTCGCAGAAGACCATGATCGTTTCGCACTCGCAGGTGCAGACCTACACCTACGCCAACACCGCCGAGACCGCCGACGACCTGATGCAACACGTCGGTATCACACCGACCCCCGTAAACGAGCCGGGCCTGGGGACTTTACAGTTCTACCGCAAGGCCGAGCTTGGCGATTTCAGTGTCTGGGGCGCGACCGGCTCCGACGCCGCGGCGCACAGCCGACACCTTCAGTACATGGCTCAATGGCTTACCGATATGCCGTTGACCGGTATCATCGAGCCTCCACCACTCACCGGCGATATCAACGCTGACGGCTTCGTCGGCCTCGCCGATCTTAACCTGATCCTGAGCAATTGGAATCAGTCCGTCCCCGTCGGCAGCATCGCGGACGGCGACCTCGCGGGCCACGGCGACGGCTTCGTGGGCGTCGATGACCTGAACGTAGTCCTGGGCAACTGGAACGCCGGGACGCCGCCGCCCCCGCAGGTGCTTGCGCACGTGCCTGAACCGGGTACGGCGATCATGCTGAACCTGATAGGGATTCCGGTCGCACTGCTTCGAGGAAGAAGGGCATGCCGATAGGAACCCACGTTGTGTGAATTCCGGGATGCCAACCGATTCATCTCACAAAAGATTATTTATAATTGTACCGCATTTCTCTTGCCTTCTCTTCAGGATCACCCGATAATTGAATGTGATAACGATGCCGGTGCTGGAGGAGAGGAAGAGCCTGTCTCGCTTTGTTGACTCACTGCAGCCCTACAAGATGTAAATTCCTGGCGGGGAGATAAGATGAAAATCACTTGGATTCGGGGTTCTTTACCGGCTGTGCTGTTCCTGTGGGTTCAGATCCTGACCGCTCCCGTCTCGGGGCAGCCGTTCCAGGCCGTCATCAACATCCCGCCGGACCCGGCGCCGTTCTCCGTCGAAGGGCCCAAGCAGCTTAACCTCAGTGACGGCGGTGTCATCGGCATCAATTTTATTATCGGCTCTTACTTTGGTACGGAGTTCGGCACCGAGGTCAACATCACCGGCGGGACCGTAGGCAGATTCGTCAGGGTGTTCTCCAATGCCACCGTCAACATCAGCGGCGGCGATATTGGAATGTGGTTTAACTCCGGCAAACCCGATGGGACCGGTTTTAACACGCGGGTCAATATCAGCGGCGGGTCGTTTGGCGAAGACTTTGAGATGCACGCCGGCAGCACGACCAATATCAGCGGCGGAGACTTTCTCGGCTTTGTCCTCGCGCTCAATGGCAGTGAGGTCAACCTCAGCGGGGGTACGTTCCATGACGTCTTCGAGGCTCGGCTCGGAAGCACCGTCAATATCAGCGATGCCTTTGAAGTACAGCAATTCTTCGCCCGCGGGGCCAGCACCGTTAATGTCACCGGGGGAAACGTGGTCGGAAACTTCCTTGCCAACCGAGACAGCACGGTCAACATCAGCGGTGGGTCTTTTGGAGGCACGTTCAAGGTTCAAGCCACAGGCGCGGTGAACCTGACGGGCTCATCGTTTATCCTCGATGGCGTAGACCTGACGCCCGGCCTCACGCCCGGCGTGCCGGTGACGATCACCGCCCGCGAGGTGGCGCTTGAGGGCACCTTCGCCGACCACACGCCGTTTAACTTCGACCTCAATCCGTTTGGCCAGGTTGTCACCCCGCACTTCTTTTCACCACTCGCGACACTGACGATCAGCCTGGTCCCCGAGCCCGGGGCGTTGGTGTTGTTGGGTGCGGGTGCGTTGGCTGTGCTTGGGCGTGGGAAACGAGTGGGGTGAAGTAGTCCGATGTGATGAAGCCCGCCTGGCCGCTGATGTGAACTACGGTCTCCAATCATAAACCCTGTCAACCCGGCATCTGATCCAACATCCGCTGGATGTAGCGCAGCGCATTGAGTTGCAACCGGATGGCTTTGGCGGTGGGGTCGGGGAGTTCGTTTCCTGAATCATTCGCAGATTCAGCGAACAACTCGGCGATCTTTTTCAGGTGCGCCTCGCGATGGTCGTGGGCCCAGGCGCGTAGCTTGTCCAGCTCGGCGTGGTCTTGATTAGCGACAGCGGCTTCGAGCGTTTCGCGGGTTTCCATCATGTCCATCAGGTGGTCCGGTGGGAGCGACTTGTCCTGGTCCTTAGCGGGACCGCCTAAGAGGGTGAGCAGGGCGTCGGCACGGCGCTCGGGGTCGGACAGGACGGCGTAGGCGTGGTTGATCTCGGCGGCACGCTCGGCGGCCTGGGCCTGCTGGACCGGGTCGGTGTAGCGGTCCGGGTGGGTCGCGGCGGAAGCCTGGATGAACCGGGTGTGCAGGTCGCCGGTGTCCAGGTCGAAGCGGGGGGGGAGGTCGAGGGTCTTGAAGGGGTCAGGCATGGCGATGAGTGTGAATGTTAGGTGGAAAAGTTGCAAGTCAGGGGGGATGTGTGGACACTGTCGGTCGCTGCGGGCGTGGCGAAATTGGCAGACGCGCCAGGTTTAGGTCCTGGTGGGGTAAAACCCGTGTAGGTTCGAGTCCTATCGCCCGCATTTCACCTCAGACACCGGCCGGCGGGCTGTGCTGAACGGACGGCAAGCCAGAAAGAATCACAAGCCGCGAATGAACGCGAATGGAGCCGGGGCCATGCTGTGCTGGGGGATGCGGATCATTCGCGTGTACTTACATTCATTCGCGGCTGGCTTGTGCTTGTGGCCTGCCTGTCGAGTCACGGTTACCACGCGGCGCGAACCCTGTTCAGACGGCGATGAGAGTCGGCGGTGGAAAACTCGGAAAAAGGTTAAAGGGAGGTCGGTGACCGGTCCGATAAGTGGGTTTACCGGGTATGTCCGTCGCGGGTCGCCACGGAGGGCGAGCGATTGTATTGCTCATCTATCCCGCGGACGGGTTCGACAATTTGACTGATCGGCTTCGAGCATGATGGGAGTGTTCGTATGAACGGCAAGGATGCTGGGCGGATGCGTGCCTTTATGAGTACGTTGAATCGCACCGAACGTTTGATCCTGTTGCTGTTTTACGCTGATCAGCTGAGCCAGACCGAGATCAGCCTGGTCCTGGACCTGCCCGAGAGCCGGGTGAACTCGATGCTCGGGTCGCTGAAGCGCCAGGCGACGGAGGCGATGCAGCACGAGGTGTCCTTCGGTGGTCGGCCCAGCATCGGTGGCCGGCCGAGCGTCAGCGCGGCGATGAGTTGATCCTAGATTATCGCCCCTCATCGCAGGTCCAAGAATACACCTTTGCCCATCGAATCACTGGCGATCCAGTGAAGCTAACCCCCGGTCTATTCAGGCCTAAAGTCCCGTCCTATCAAAAGCCGACGTTGGTAGCGGCCCAGGCCGTGACGGCAATTTTCTTATCACCTCCCCGGGGCAACGTCGCGCACTGATCCGGACGCGATTAATCGAAAGGGTATGGCATGGCATCGCTGCGAGAGAGGTTCGCCGACCGAGAGAACGAGTTGTGGAAGAAGCTCAGCGACGAGCTGGGCGGCAAGCTCACGGACGAGAAGGGCGCACGCCACGATAAGGTCGTCGCCCAGGTCGGGTCGTGGGCGGTGACGCTGGACCAGCACAGCGAGGCCGGCTACCGCTCGGAGCACATCTACACCCGGTTGCGTGCCGCGTTTGTCAACCCCGACGGGCTGCGTTTTGCGGTCAGCCATCAGAGCGTGTTCAGCAATATCGGCAAGCTCATAGGGATGCAGGACATCCAGGTCGAGCACGAGCCTTTCGACAAGATGTTTCTTGTCCAGGGCAGCGACCCGGACACGATCAAATCGCTTTTTGATGACGGCAAGCTCCGTGAACTGACCAAGCTCGAACCAGACATCCATCTACAGGTCCGCAATGCGGGCGATTGGTTTGAAGACTATTTCCCGGACGATGTGGATGAGTTGGTGCTTGAGGTCGAAGGCGAGGTCCGGGACCTGCATCGGCTAAAGCGTCTGTTCGATTTGTTCGCGCGGGTGCTTGACGGGATGTGCCGGCTCGGCTCGGCGTATGAGGCGTAGGATCGGCCGCGAAACGAACATGCGGTAAATAGACACCACGACAAGATTAATCGCACGGTGTGCGGAGGCCCCGATATGACCGACTCATCCAACACAAGCCCCACTCACAAGCCGGGCCTGGCCCTGGCGCTGCTGGGTTTGGTGCTTGCATTTGCGATCATTTATCGCTTGACCCCGGTCGATGATGGCACGGCGCACGACGCCGGGCCGGCGCATGGGCAGGTGGAGGCAGACGCCGACGGCGCCGGTGACGATCAGACGGCCGAGCATGTACAGGCCGAGGCCCAGCGCGTCAACGAGCATCTGGAAGACAACGCTGCTGCCATTGATAAACATCTGGAAGACGGTGCCGCCGCGGTCGATGCGCATCTGGAAGCGGTCGGTCAGGGTGAATCGGGGGATCACGGGGAGGATGCGGGTCACGGAGAGGGTGACGGGGGCGGGCATCATGCGGTGCCGGATGTTCAGTGGTATTGGATGCTGCCGTTTGCGTTGCTGCTGGGCAGCATCGCTGTGATGCCGTTGATCAACATGCACTTCTGGGAACATCATTACCCGAAGTTCGCGATCGTGCTGGGGACGATCACGGCGGTGTATTACCTGTGGTTCTTCCCGGACGTTGCCGCCAGCCGAACGGCTTGGATGCATGAGATGCAGGAGTATGTCAGCTTCATTGCGCTGCTGGGCTCTCTGTATATCGTCAGCGGTGGGATCGTGATCAAGGTGTCGCGCAAGGCGACGGCGACGACGAACACGACGCTACTGCTGGTTGGTGCGGTGCTCGCGAACGTGGTCGGGACGACCGGCGCGGCGATGCTGCTGATCCGGCCTTACATCAGGATCAACAGGGCGCACATCAAGCCTTACCACATTGTTTTCTTCATCTTCGCGGTCGCCAACTGCGGCGGCAGCCTCAGCCCGATCGGCGACCCGCCTTTGTTCATGGGTTACCTCAAGGGCGTGCCGTTCTTCTGGGTCCTTGAGGCGCTGTGGCCGATGTGGGCGGTGTGCCTGGTGATCCTGCTGGCGATCTTCTTTGTGATCGACAAGCGCGACCACGCCAAGGCCGACCGTGAGCACGAGAATGACGCCGGGCCCGCGGTGCAGATCTACGGGTTCCAGAACTTTTTGTACATCGGGTTGATCCTGGTGGCCGTGTTCCGCCCGAGCATGTTCCAGCACATCCGCGACGGCGAGGCCTGGCTGCTGCCGATCAGTCGTGAGGTGCTGATGGCCATCGCGGCGATCGCGTCGAAGCTCTCGACCAAGCCTTATATCTACGAGCGCAACGAGTTCACGTATGGCCCGATCAAGGAGGTCGCGATCCTGTTTGTCGGGATCTTCTCGACGATGGTGCCTGCGTTGAACTACCTCAACCACCACTCCGCCGACATGCCCTTGAAGACCCCGGGGCAGTACTACTTCATCACCGGTGCGCTATCGAGCATGCTCGACAACGCGCCGACGTACCTGGTCTTCCTGGAGACCAAGCAGGGGCAGGTGCAGGACAAGTACGGCGATGAGGTCGAGCACTTGCGGCAGATCATCGACAACCACACCCCGGGCCAACCGGTACAGATACCCGTCGGGATTAACCCCGTGGTCGCGCG
>JAJDCV010000217.1 GCA_029260675.1 Phycisphaeraceae bacterium | reverse complement strand
CTTCCGCATCGACCAGATCATCGACACGCTCAGCTGGCTCAAGCCCAAGCTCCTGTTTGTCCGCGTGCACGACCACCACGAGCACGGCTACCGCGAACAGATCATCACCGACGACCAGGACCGCTTCATACGTTTCCACCGCGAATACGGCGGCGCCGACTGCCGACTCATCCGCACCGCCGTCTGCTCAAGCCCTCAGCTCGCAGAGCTCTGGCGATCCGCCCCGGACAACCGCTCGGCCTGGCGGTCCCTCCGCCAGAACGTCGCACAGGTACACCGCACCACCCTCTCGATCAGCGGAAGCGCCTACTACAAACACCTCAAGGACGAACGCACGCAATTCATCCGCGAGTTGGTCACCATCTGGCGCAGGCCCGATACCGCCATACGACGCGCCAAGCAGATGCTCGACGGCAACGTCTGGATCGATCAGCAAACGCATGCCAACCCCGACACGCGCTTCATCGGACCGGTCTGGGTCGGCACCGGACGCAAACTCGAAGGCATCGACAGCGTCGTCGGCCCCGCCGTCCTCTGGGACGACCCCAAGGCCCGACCCCAAGCCGACAGCATACGCTGGAACGCCGACGACACGGGCACCCAGGGCGATGAACCCGTCGCCCCACCTCGCAGGCTCAACCAACTCCAGAAAGCAAACAAACGCGCCTTCGACATCGTAGTCTCATTGATCGGCCTGGCGCTGACACTGCCCCTGTACCCCCTGATCATGCTCCTCATCTGGATCGAGGACGGCCGGCCCTTCTTCTTCTCGCACCGAAGAGAAACTCGCGGCGGCAAAGAGTTCCCCTGCCTCAAGTTCCGTACCATGCGCAACGACGCCGAAAAAATCAAGCAAGAGCTCGCCGAGCAAAATAAATGCGACGGACCACAGTTCTTCATCGAAGACGACCCACGCATCACACGCTTCGGCAAAATCATGCGTAAGTGCAATATCGACGAGTTCCCCCAGTTCCTCAACGTCCTGGTCGGGCACATGTCCATCGTCGGGCCCAGACCGAGCCCACACAACGAGAACCAGTACTGCCCCCCCTGGCGCGAGGCACGCCTCAGCGTCCGCCCCGGCATCACCGGGCTCTGGCAGGTCATGCGCAGCAGAGAGGACGGCCTGGATTTCCAGGAGTGGATCCGCTACGACATCGAATACGTCGAAAACCTGAATTGGCGGATGGACATGTGGGTCATCTGGAAAACCGTCAAGCACGTCCTTGGCATGGACGGCTCCTCCAGCAACGCCAAAACAACCGACAACCCGTAACGTGCCTGAACCAAGGCGTTACCGCGGCACGCACCCTGTCTAGATCAGCTTCCGATCAACCGTAGCGACTCCGATTCCGATTTTAAATACGAATACGGTTCCAAATACGAAGCGACGCGACTTGTCGCGTCAAACGACAGGCTATCGCTACACCTGATCGAAAAATGTTCAAATTCACACGCGACCGCTTTGCCCTCATACGGATTCCGTTTCATTCATGGACGGTTGCCATCCCCTCAGCCCCAGGCTTCGCCGGGGGATCGACCCGTCATGATGGGCACGGGGTTTAACCGTAATCCGTATAGCCGCCGACCAACTCAGCGCGCAAAAACGCATCGCGCCACATCACACCGTGGGTTACACGTAAAGGAATTATTGTGAATCGGCACCCGACGTGTCGGGTGCCCGGATGACATCACCCACGCTGATTGGCCGCGACGTAATCACGCTCGTTCTCGCCCGTATAGACCTGCCGTGGCCTGGCGATGCGACTATTGGGATTCTCGTGCTGTTCCTTCCAGTGCGCGATCCACCCGGGCATACGCCCGATCGCGAACATCACCGTGAACATCTCGATAGGGATCCCGATCGTCCGCAGGATGATCCCCGAGTAGAAATCGACATTGGGGTACAGGTTCCGCGACAGAAAGAAGTCGTCGTGTCTCGCGATGTCTTCCAGCTCCTGCGCGATCGGCATCAGCGGGTCGTCCACGCCCAGCTTCTTCAACAGATCGTCGCTCGCCTCCTTGAGGATCGTCGCCCGGGGGTCGCTGCTCTTATACACACGGTGCCCAAAGCCCATCAGCTTGAACTCCCGGTTCTTCACACGCTCGACTACTTTTTTGACGTCCAGGCCTTCTCGGTGGATGGTCTCGAGCATCTCGATGCAACGCTGATTCGCCCCGCCGTGCAACGGGCCCCACAGGGCACAGACCGCGGCGGCCATGGATGCGAACAGGTTCGCCTCGGAAGACCCGACCACACGTGCGGTCGAAGTCGAGCAGTTCTGCTCGTGGTCCGCGTGCAGCATCAGGAACAGGTCCAGCGCCCGGACCACCTCCGGCTCGGCGGTGTACCGGCCGTAGGGCTTGCTGAACATGCAGTGCAGGAAGTTGCTGTTGTAGTCCAGCGACGGGTCCGGGTACCGCTGCGGCTCGCCGATCGACTTCTTGTAGCTGAACGCCGCGATCGTCGCGACCTTCGCCATCAGCATCCCCACCACGTTCAACGATGACGCCTCGATCTTCTTGATCTCCAGCAACTCGGGGTGGTAGCAGCTGCTGGCGTTGATCATCGCGCTGAGCACCGCCATCGGATGCGCCGTCGCGGGGAACCCCTCGAAGTGGTGACGCATATCCTGGTGCAGCAACGAGTGCTCTTTGATCCGATCCGCCAGCTTGTCGACCTGACCGGCTTGGGGCAACTCCCCGAAGATCAGCAGCCAGGCCACCTCCAGGAACGTGCTGTTCTTCGCCAGCGTCTCCATCGAGTAGCCGCGGTAACGCAGGATCCCCTTCTCCCCGTCGATGTACGTGATCGCCGAACGGCAGGCCCCCGTGTTCCCGAAACCGTTGTCCAGTGTGATGTACGACGTCTCACCGCGGAGCTTGCTGATATCGACCGCGTGCTCGTTCTCCGTACCGACAACGATCGGCAGGTCGATGCTCTTATCGCCTAAATCTAGTTTTGCTGTCTGATTCATAACCTCTTGCGCCGGCATTTTGATGATCCCCACAATGAATGGATAGTTTGGTAGTGGACCTGATTCTAGGCCCTGAAAGCCCCCCTAGCCAGCCCGAGCCGACCCACCCCCCGTCACACGCGGGTAATACGGTTTCTGCTTATTTCATCGGCGGCCGCTCGACCTCAGCCCCGGCTCGGCCGGGGGATCGGTTGGTATTAATCACGAGTTTTAAAAAAGCAATCCGCTGCATAAGCCCCCTAGCCCCCCGACTTCATTACGACGCGTTCGACGCCAGCCAGCCGGTCTTGAAGTCACCTGTCGACTTCTTGATGTCCTCACGCAGCGTGTCGTCCAGCGCCTTGGCGGACGCCAGCCGGTCCCGGACCGCCTTGCCCGGGCCCGCGAAATGCTCGATCAACGCCGTGCTGAACGGCTGGACCTGGTCCAGCTTCAGGTCGTCCAGCACACCGGTCGACCCGGCAAAAATCTGGATCACCTGATCGACCACGTCCATCGGCACGAACTGCGGCTGCTTGAGTAACTCGACCATCCTCGCACCGCGATCAAGCTGGTGCTGGGTCGCCTTATCCAGGTCCGTCCCCAGCTGCGCAAAAGCCTCAAGCTCGCGGAAAGAAGCCAGGTCCAGCCGAAGCGAACCGGCGACCTGCTTCATCGCCTTGATCTGCGCGTTGCCACCCACACGCGACACGCTGATACCCACGTTAATCGCCGGCCTCACGCCCGCGAAGAACAGCTCCGGCTCAAGATAAATCTGCCCGTCGGTGATCGAGATCACGTTCGTCGGGATGTACGCCGAAACATCACCTTCCTGCGTCTCGATGATCGGCAACGCCGTCAGCGAGCCCCCGCCGTTGTCGTCCGACAGCTTGGTCGCTCGCTCCAGCAGACGCGAGTGCAGGTAGAACACGTCCCCGGGATACGCCTCACGCCCCGGCGGCCGACGCAGCAGCAGCGACAACTGACGGTACGACGCCGCCTGCTTCGATAAGTCGTCGTAAACACACAACACGTGCTTGCCCTGCCACATGAAGTGCTCGCCCATCGCACAACCGGTATACGGCGCGATGTACAGCATCGGGGCGGGCTCGCTGGCCCCGGCGTTGACCACGATCGTGTAGTCCATCGCACCCGCCTCACGCAACGACTCGACCACCGACGCCACCGTCGAGTCTTTCTGCCCGACCGCGACGTAGATACAGACCATCTCCTCGTCGGTCCCGACAAATTTCTTCTGGTTGATGATCGTGTCGATCGCCACCGCCGTCTTGCCGGTCTTACGGTCCCCGATGATCAGCTCACGCTGCCCGCGACCCACCGGGATCATCGAGTCCACCGCCTTGACCCCCGTCTGCATCGGCTGGGTCACCGGCTGACGCTCGGCGATACCCGGGGCGATGATGTCCACCTTACGCATCTGGTCCGACTGGATCGGGCCCTTACCGTCGATCGGCTCACCCAAAGCATTCACCACCCGCCCAAGCAGCGCGTCACCCGCGGGCACCGACAGCAGCTCGCCGGTCGACCGCACACTCATGCCCTCCTTGATGTCCAGGTAATCACCGAAGATAACCGCGCCGACGATGTCCTGCTCCAGGTTCATCACCTGCCCGCGGACGCTCTTGCCGTCGCCGACCTGGAACTCGAGCATCTCCCCGGCCATCGCCTCGCTCAGGCCGTAGATCCGTGCGATCCCGTCGCCGATCTCGACCACCGTCCCGATCTGCGAGACCTCCAGCTCCGTCGAGTAACGCTCGACCTCCTGCTTGATGACCGCGGTGATTTCATCCGTTTTGATCTTCATCGCTGACTCCGGTGGCGGCATTGGCCGCGTGGTACTTCAAAATAAGCCTGGTTTAACCGTCCCAACCGCGACGCGATCGCCCGCCCGCAGCTATTAATGCTTGTCTAATCTTCCAACTGCCCGCCCTGACGCGCCCGCTCACGCCCGACGTCGACCAGCTTCCGCTTCATGATCCGCAGCTGCGTCGCCACGCTCCCGTCGATCAGGCGGTCCCCCACGCGGACCTTCAGCCCCCCGATCAGCTCCGGATCGACATGCTGACGCAGGTGAACCTGCTTACCCATCGCGCCCCCGATCGACTCCGCAACACCACGCCCAGCCTCATCGGAAAGCGACTCGGCGACGAACACATCCACGTCCAGCTCACCACGCGCTTCGGACACCAGCACACGGTACGCCGACAGGATCCCCGCCAGCGCGCCCAGCCGATCTTTACGGTTGACCACCTGCAGGAAACGGTACAGCACGTCGCTGACCTTGCCCTTGAACAACTGCTCGACCACGCCGCTGCGCTGCGAGGAATTCAACGCCCGGCTGGACAACAGCACACCCAGGTCCGGCTCGCCGGCAAGCAGCTCGAGCAACCCCCCCGCTTCCTCAGCAAGAGCATCGGCCTGACCCTCGGGCTGCGCCAATTCGAGCAACGCCTGGGCGTAGACCCGGCTCACCGAGTCCGTCTTCTGTTCGGCATCTACCGACACACGCATTCCTCCATCTTTCCGGGACGTATCCCCCGCGTCGGCCCCGAGCGCCAACCCGAACTTCTTCAACAGCTTGCTGAAACGGTTGGCCATCGTGTCTGTCTAGTTCTGCCCGGCTTCGTTCAGCCTGGCGATCGACTCACGGACCAGCGCTTCCTGGTCGCCCGCATTGATCTCTCGACGCAATATCTGCCCGGCAACCTGCGTCGCCAGCGCCGCCGTCTGCTCGTAAATCTCCGACACCGCACGCTCCTTCGCGGAGTTGATATCCGCCTCGGCTCGTTGACGCATCTGGGTCATCTCCGCCTGCGCCTGATCCTTGAGCTGCGACGCGACCTGCTGCGCCGCGCCCCGGCTCTCATCCACGATCTGCTGCGCCTGCTTCTGGGCATCCGCCAACTGCTGCTTGTACTCCCCCAGCGTCGACGTAGCCTGATTCGCCGCGTCCTCCGCGTGCTTGAGGTCGCCACGGACCTTTTCTTCACGGGCCTGCAGCGAAGCCAGGATCTTCGGCCAGACAAAGATGCTCAAGACACCGAAGAAGATGACGAAGACGACGATGGTATACACCGCCTCCTGCCACTTCACCGTGGTCAGCCCGCGGTCCTCGCCGTGCCCGCCGGCATCAGCAGCACCCGCCGCATCGGCGACGTGCCCGTCTACCGGGTCCACAGCGTGTTGCACCTGCTGCGCCGCCTCGCCGTGGCCGGTATCGGCCGTGTGTTGCGCGGACAGTGGACCGGCCATCAATAGCCAGGCAAAGACCGCCGCGATCTGGAATATACGGGTTTGACGCATCAAGGTATGCCTCATGTTTCTCGTGTCCTGTCTGACCCACAACGATTGGGCCGGTGAAGTCACGCCCCGGCGGTCAGGCCAAGGCGCGATGAAGTCGTATCAAACCGATCAGCCGGCAGAGAAGATCTGACCGGCCATGCCCTGCGCGACGATGATCGCGAAGAACGTGAAGCCTTCGATCAGAGCAGCCGAGATAATCATCTGCACGAAGATCTGACCGGCGGCCTCCGGTTGACGGGCAACGGACTGAACCGCGTTGCCGCCGATGTTCCCGATGCCCCGGCCGGCGCCGGCACAAAGCAGACCCAGGCCGATGCCCGCACCAAGGATCGCAAGACCGGCACCAAGACCGGCGTAGCCTTCCAACGCTGCCAAAGTAAGGATGTCAAACATGTCTATGTCTCCAACAAGGTATGAATCGTTTGCCGACGATTAAAATGCTCGGGCGTCGGCGTCCCCGAGCGTGTCCGGTTCTTACTGCCCGCCCCCCGTCACGGTCAGCATCTCGTCAATCGAATCCCCGGGCTTGGCGCCCTCATCCAGACCGCCGTGATGTTCGTCGTGATCGTCGTGACTCACCGCGCCCAGCGAGATGAAAATCACCGTCAGGAACGTGAAGATATAAGCCTGCAGGAACGACACGAACAGCTCCAGGAAACTAAACGCCGTCGCACCCAGGATACTCGCGCCCTTCCCGACCATCGGGGCCGTAATCGCCAGGATGATCAGCGACGCCAGCACCAGGTGCCCCGCCACCATGTTCGCGAACAATCGCACGCATAACGCAAAACTTTTAATCACCAGCCCTACCAACTCCAGCACAAACACCAGCAGCCCCACCGGCAGCATCACCGGCAGCAGGTACAAAGGCTCGAACGGCACGGGCCACATGTGCTTGATAAAACCGAACCCGTTTTCCTTCACGCCCACGAACACCATCATGAACAGCGAGATCAACGCCAGGCCACCCGTAAAGTTGATGTTCCCCGTCATCGCCCCACCCGCGTGAGACAGCGACTCCACGCCGATCAGGCCGAAGAACGCGCTGATCGGCAGAAGCCCCAGCAGGTTCCCAAACAGCACGAAGAAAAACGCCGACCAGATGTACTTGATGTATTTATCCGTCAGATCACCCAGCAACGGCCGAGCCATCTCGTCACGCAGGAACACGCACAACACCTCGAACAACTGCGTGATCCGCCCCTTCGTGACGTACCCCTCCGCCGTGTCCGCCTTCAACGGCACCCGCGCCGCCACCAGCATCAACACCGCGATCCCACCGACCAGCACCAGCAGACTCATGAAGTGGTGGTTCGTGAACCAGTCCAGGCCGAACAAAGTGTGCGGCAGCACATGGCTCATCGGATCAATCGCCGCCCCACCGGCGGCAAGCATCAGGCTCGTCATCATTTAATTCGTCTCCGGCACCGGCCCCGACACCTTCGTCGCGGCCAGGACGTGGGATGATATCAGCTTCACCTCGACACCCAACACCAGCATGTACCAACCCGCAACCCACATCAGCGCCGCCTCGCCGCCCGGCACGCCACCCCAACGCAACCACGCCACCGCGGCAAAACCCACCACACATCGCACCAGGATGCTCACCAGAAATCCGTACGCGCTGCCGTACGCGCTCTTGCGCGACATCAGCCACACCGGCACGAATCCCGATAAACCGATCACCAGGCTCACCGACGCCCCGATCAGGCTCAGCCCCGCCTGCTCTGACATCCCAAAAACACCCGACAACAACCCAAACACCACCGCCATCGATGCCAGCAACACCGCGCAAAGCGTCAGCGACGCCTTGACGATCGGGAATACCAGCGGGCTGTCGGTCGGGTAGGTCATCGTGTCAGCGAACAGTGTTCAGGGTGTCTGATTGAGATACGGTATCGAAGCCACTTGGACTCTTTAAAAGGACGCCTCTAAAAGCCCACTGATGCACCGCCCTGGGTGCTTCGGTGGGGTTTCCGGGGATCTCCGGGAGGTTTCCGGGGGGATCCGGCAGATTTTTCAAAAGCCTCACTTATTTATAGTTAAGCAATCTATTCAGTCATCCGCGTCATGCGCCTCATCCGTGACGTCCGCCCGCACTTCTTGGGAAGGCTTGGGCTTCTTGGGATAAAGCATGTCCTTCGCCAGGTTGTAACACCCGCCCACCGTCGCCATCAACGCCCCCGTCAGCATCAGCCAAGGCCCGGTCTCCAACCACTCATCACCGAGGTAGCCTACATAGGTAAGCCCGCCGATGATCAGCCCCACTTCCATCCCCCGACCAATCATCCGCCAGGCACTGGGGCTGTACCCGTACGGGCTTTGCGGTCGGTTTTTCACCATCGCCGGCCTCCTTGGCCGACCACGCGGGAAAATGTCAATAACTACTTAAATCACAGTTATTTACACCCATTTGGCCGGCCCCTCGCCCCCGCCGCCGACCTCCCGGTGGGGCAGATAGCCTAGAGGTGCGTTACATGGGTGTCAAACAGCCGTTAAACAATGAAAATCCGTTCCCACCCCTCCCCCAACACGAAACATATGCCCGGATATTACATAATATACTCGCCATAAAGCGATTTTCGGGTATGATATCAAGGAGATAGCCTGTCCCGACACGGTTCAGCCCGCCTGACCCCGCAGAGGACCGGCTCAAGCACACACCATCCCGGGGTGGAGATTAAACCATGACGCTTCCTCTACGTGCTGTCCCTTCGGCCTGGTTCTGCCTGATCGCCTGTGCCGCGCTCGGTTTTTCCGCCACGCCCGCAAACGCCGTCATCTCACTCGACGCTAACTTCGATCACGGCTCGCTTGAGAACTATTCGGTCTCGGGCAGCACCGTCAGCCTCGTCGGCCGTGACAACTACTACGGCGGCGGTCAGTGGCGATGGGTCTACTTCAAGACCTCCGGCGTGAACGGCGTGAGCCCCGACTTCCGGATCTCCACCAACTTTGCCGGCGGTTCCTCCGCCATCGCCAACCACAACTTCCGCTACAGCCTCGACGGCGTGAACTGGACACCCTTCGACAACCACGGGATCTCAGGCGGAACATTCAACTTCTCTAACAACGCCGCATTCAATCAGGACGAAGTCTGGGTCGCTCACTCCCTCCCCTACTCCTACGGCCGGGCCGCCGCCGAAGTCGCCCAATACAAACTCAGCCCCTACGTCTCCTCCACCATCAGCTCCGACGCCAACCTCGTCATCGGCCAATCCCCCGGCGGCACCGACGACCTCGGCCGAACCATCGCACCGCGCGACATGTGGGGATTCAAACTCACAGACAATTCCATCCCCAGCGCAGGTAAAACTCAGATCGTCCTCACCAGCGGCCTCCACGCCAACGAAGTCCTGGGTAACCACACACTCGAAGGCACCATCGACTTCCTACTGAGCAACGACTCACGCGCAGCGGAACTCCGCAAGACCGCAGAGTTCTTCATCTACCCCATGCTCAATCCCGACGGACGGTTCGCCGGCAACAACCGCGCCACCATCGCCACCCCCAACACCGACCCCAACCGCGCATGGAGCCCCACTTTCCCAGGCAAAACCTGGTTCGGTGAGCCCGAAATCCAGCTCTCCGGCGAAGCCATGATGGCAGACCTCGAAGTCACCACCGGCGGCGACGCCGAGTACTTCATCGACTACCACTCCACCATCACCACCAGCGCTAACGCCAACGACTTCATGTTCCTCCATCCGGAAAAAGGCCACACATCCGACCCCTTCTGGACCAACTTCATGAACGAAACCTCCACCGTCGACGTATGGCAATCCACCAGCACCGGACCCACCACCGCCAACTTCGGCGAGATCGAACTGGGCGCAGGCTTCGACTCCACTTTCGAAACCGCCTTCCACCCCTCACGCGGCGTCGACTACTACGAAGAAATGGGTAAAGACGTCGGCGTCGCCTTCTTCAGGGCGCTGGCCCGCATGAGAGCCGACATCGACGCCGACGGCTTCGTCGGCCTAAGCGACCTGAACTTCATGCTCGGCAACTGGAACGCCTCCGTACCCAAGGGTGACTGGGATTTCGGCGACATCGCCGGCAACGGCGACAGCTTCATCGGCATCGACGACCTGAACGTCCTGCTCTCCAACTGGAACGCCGGCACCTTCCCCTCCCCACCCGCCGCAGACGCAGCCGTCCCCGAACCCGCCACACTCGCCATGCTATCACTCGGCGCACTGGCAACACTCCGCAGACAACGCCGCTAAACACCGAAGAGTCGGCCTTGCTTTACATGCCTTCAAAGCCCACTGATGCACCGTCCTCGGTGCTTCAGTGGGATAGCTGCAAACTCCCCAGACCAACCTGACGCCCACCACAAGGGCTTGCCGTTTAGCGGCGGATCGCAGATCCGCGCGTCGGCCCAACGGGCCAAATCTACCGAATGTGATTAATGCATCTCGAAACCGAATCCGCCTGTTTTACATCCGCCTCAATCGGCCACCAGCATTCAGGGCAACTCGTGGCGCTCGGGTCTGCCCCCGCTCCATGACCCAGCCACACCTGCACTAATTAATGCGCACAACCCCACCCCCAACCCGAGGAGCCTGCCCTTTAATGCAAACTTCCAAACCCGGCATGGCCCCATGCCGCGGCATGTGATAAATTAATCTACTGGCGGGCACATCTAACATCACAACCCCCTAACCTTTCGCGTTGGGATCGTACCCGATGCCTCATACCTCGGAGAAAGAATGTACAAACGACACATCGGTATGTTAATCGCGGGCTGTGTTTCACTTGGACCGGCAACCTCAACTCACGCCTCTCCCACAGGCATCGACATCACCGCCACGATCGCCGACGTCACCGGGAGCTACCTCGGCGACTTCGCCATCGGTCAAAACGCCTCGGGTTCGTTTGTCTACGACACCGACGAAGCCAACGCAGGCCC
>JAJDCV010000216.1 GCA_029260675.1 Phycisphaeraceae bacterium | reverse complement strand
CCCAGCTCGATCAGCCAGTCGATGTCCAGGACCATCTGGCTGAACTTACGGATGGCGACGCTCGTGCCGTTCCGCGCAGCGGGGGCCTTGGCGACGTGGACGCGCGAGCCGTCGGGCAGGCGTGAGTCGATCAGGGGCTGGTCGTCGCTGAGCGATCGCCCGGTGAACTGCAGGATGTTGTTGATCGCCGCCTCGAAAGCCTCCTGGTCGGCGAACCGGGCGTCGGTCTTGCTGACCTTCCCGTCTTTCTCAATATAGATCTCGTCGGCCCGATTGATCATGACCTCGGTCACGCCGGCATCATCCAGAAACGCCTTGATCGGCGCCAGGTAATGCTCAACAGTCCTGACGAACAGCTTGTGGGAGGGCATGGGGATATGTTACCACCGAGTCTTGAAGAGGGTCGGCCTACCGTACAAGACGGGACCGGATTACGGGATTATCTGCCATGGATTACGGCCGTTTATGATTATGGCTTTTTTAGAAAAGCCATAACCCAGAAATGGCTGATCTGGGGGCCATTGATGCGGAGATATCGGGCCCGGTCGATGAATGTTGGGTGCGGGAGGTGGGGGGCTTGAGGTGCCGGGAATTAGATCCGCGGCGTGGGGGTAGGCTTCAGATCGCTTCAGCGAAACGCTGGGGGTGGGCGTAGCGGACCGCGACGTGCTGGGTTTCCCCGTGGCCCAGGCTACGGACGATGGTGGCTTCGACGAAGTCCTCGGTCGTGAGCATGCCGCGTGTGGGGTCGTTGTAGATGCCGATCTGCACCTTCTGTCCGGTGGTCAGCAGACGGGGATGCTCGAGCATGAGCATAGCCCCACCGTCGGAAACATCCTGGGTGGTCCCGGGGATGTACTTGCCAGCGGTCTGCTCGCACTTGAGCTTGACCTGGTGGTTAGCGGGGATGCGTGGGTCGCGTCGTCGTTCGGGGGTGGTCATAGGTAGGTTTCGCCTGGCCGTAAAGTCTGTAGAGTCTGTATCGGTTACACCTGCGGCGGGTCTGTAACGGCTTGAGCCGGCTGTGAGATGGGGGCCGTTGGGTCCGATAGTTACCGTGCTGGGAGGCAAGCAAGCGTGTCGGCGACAGCGACGGTCATCACCGTGACGATGAACACCGCGATCGATCGGGTGCTTAGGGCTCCCGGTTTCCAGGTCGGCGCCCACCTGTCGGCCGAGACGGTGAGTCATACCCCGGCGGGCAAGGGGATCAACCTGGCGCGTGCTCTGGCACGTCTTGGACGATCCAACATCGCCACGGGCTTCGTCGGTCAGGGTGAGGTCGACATGTTCGAAACGTTCCTGAGCACGGGAGAGGGGCTTGGCCGGGTTAACAATCAACTGCTCTCGGTCCTTGGCCCGACCCGTGAGAACATCACGGTGGTCGACCCCGAGGCTAAGACCGACACCCACCTGCGCACGAAGGGATACGAACTGACGGAGCACGACCTGGCTCGACTGATGACGAAGGTCGGTCTGCTGAGCCGAGATGACGCCGTGTTTGTCTTCGCCGGTTCTTTACCCGACGGGATGGACGACACCGCTTTGGTAGCGTTGGTGGATGTGGCCCAAGAAGGCGGGGCCCGGGTAGTGCTTGACCTGGACGGCCAGACGCTGGGGGCGGCCTTGAGTAGGTTGAGTAGGCCGGTGTGGATGATCAGCCCGAACCGGTCCGAGCTCACCGCCGCGTTGGGT
The DNA here is from genome assembly GCA_029260675.1 of Phycisphaeraceae bacterium. Classification (GTDB taxonomy): domain Bacteria; phylum Planctomycetota; class Phycisphaerae; order Phycisphaerales; family Phycisphaeraceae; genus JAJRRS01. The sequence continues at coordinate 3,985 of JAJDCV010000216.1, read as the reverse complement.
TATACCGCAGAGATGTCGTCTGAGGATATGCTTGAAGCGGCGCGTGGGATCGTTTGGGCAGCGGGAAACCAATCTGGGGGCGGATGGGTGTTGGTCAGCTTGGGCCGTGAAGGCGGGCTGTTGGTGACCGAGTCGGGCGCTTACCGCGGCGTGTGTGAAATCGATTCCAGCCGGGTCGTCAGCACGGTCGGCAGCGGAGATTGCCTGGTCGCCGCGGTGCTGGATGCACACCTGCGCGGTCTGGCCCCGGACGAAGCGCTTGGCCGGGGGCTGGCGGTCGCCACGGCCAGTACGTTTAACGCGCACCCCGCAGACTTCGATATGAATAATGTCCGTGAGTTGGCGGAATCGGTCCGAGTCGAATCGATTTAGACCTGTTCACCGGTATGTCTGTCGAGCTGGCTACTTATGCTGTCAAGTGATCTACAGACGTGAGATAGATAGCCACGAAAAAACGCCGCCCGTGGCGAGGCGGCGTTCTTCTTCTTGATTGGGTAGTCGGCGTGTGTTTACGCGACGTTGCGCTTGGGTGCCCGTCGTTTCCGACCGACGGTCCGCTGGTCGGAGGTCATGCGGCGGTTGGGGGCGGTCTGCATCTGCTGGACCAGGTCGGTGGGGTCGCTGGACCAGAGGTCCGCGCCGATCTCTTCGGCCAGGCCGTCGGCACGGTTGAAGACGCCGCCGCCGACGATCACCTGCACGTGCTCGTTGGCGCCGATCTCGTGCATCCGGTCGATCAGCAGGCGGGTCGCGGGGACGGTCGAGGACACGGCCCCGAAGATCACGAGCTTGTCGGCCTTGAGTTCGGTGAGCTGCTCGACGATCTCGTCGTTGGCGATCCCGCCGCCGGCGTAGAAGACGGTGTACCCGTCGGCCTCGAGCAGGTCGGCGGCCATCTGCGCGGCGATCTCTTCGGACTGCTCGGACCCGCTGACGATCAGCACCTTGGTGCCCCGTCGGGTCGACTGCTCCAGGCGGATCTGCATCTGGTCCACGAGCTGACGGAGCAGGCGGGTCGCGAAGTTGTACGCAAGCGGTGTGAGTTGATCGTTGCGGTGCAGGTTCTGGAACTGCTCCAGGGCCGGCCAGAACAGGTGGCTTAGGATCTTGGTCGCGGGGGTGTCGGCTTGCAGGGCCTTATCGACGATGTCCCGAGCCGTGGCCCGGTCACCGCTGATGAGGCTGGTAAAGAATCGTTCCTGAAGGACGTTGCGTCGACTGGCCATGCGGGCTCTCCAACATAAAAAAGGGCGATGCGCCCGCTTCGGTTTCGGCAGCCCGTCCTTGTGGCTGCGTGGGTCAGTTGTCACATCCCGCGACGGCTGGCTGGGCCAGTTTCCACTCCGGTGGACCCCCTTGCGGAACCGTGGTGCGGCGACCTGCTATTCATCGGAATCGGGGCGGAATTCCTCCAGCGTCATGTACGTGGGGGCGTGATCGGACCGAGGGTATTAAAACTAAATATACTAATGACTTATGGCGCGACTCCGACCCGATAAACGGCCGGTGGCGCCCGAAACAGGGTCTGAGGCTACGGATTAATTATTTATAGGACGGAATCAAGTCAACGATACAGTTGGTCTAGGGTCAAGCCGAGCCTGTAAAATCAACCCAATGGGCTATGATCCGGGATCAAAACCCCCGGTTGGTTCGTCTATGCTTATGGGGGATGTATCAGCGGGTGCTTCTGGCTGCCCGGGCTTTGAATGATGAGGCGACTGACATGAGATATCAGACTTTTCTAATGAGTTGGACCCTGCCGGCTTTGCTGGTCCTGGCGGCGCTCACGGGCTGCTCGACCAACCCGGCGACCGGTGAGCAGCAGTTGAACTGGATCAGCGTTGAGAAGGAAAAATCCCTCGGCGCCGAGGCCGCCCCGACATTTGTCCAGCAGTACGGCGGGGACATCCCCTCGGCATCGATCCAGAACTACGTCAGCGATATCGGTCATAAACTGGCGGCGGCCAGCGAACGGCCGGACCTGGAGTGGGAGTTCCACGCGGTGGACTCCGCGGTGATCAACGCCTTCGCCCTGCCTGGCGGGAAGGTGTTCGTCACTCGCGGCCTGCTGAAGGAACTCAAGAGCGAGGCCCAACTCGCCGGGGTGCTGGGACACGAAGTCGGGCACGTCACCGCGCAGCATATCGGACAACAGATGACCCGGGCGATCCTCATCACCGCCGCCGGTGTAGCCGTTGGGGTTGCAGGCGAACAGTCCGATGAAGACTGGCTGACGGTATTGGGTGTCGGGACGAGCGTCGGCGGGGGGCTTTACATGCTCAGTTATGGCCGAAACCAGGAGACCCAATCCGATGAACTGGGCGTGCGCTACATGACCCGCCTGGGTTACAACCCCGTCGGGCAGGTGCAGGTCATGAAGGTGCTCAAGCGTGCCAGCGGCGGCGGCGGGGCGGGGATGGAGTTCCTGGCGACCCACCCGTACCCCGACACGCGGATCAAGCACCTCAACATGATCATCAAGGACCAGTACCCCGACTATAAAGACCCGCAGAAATACCGGATCCATCGTGACCGTTATCAGCGGACGGTGCTGGCGGAACTTAAGCGTCTGCCTCCGCCGCAACACGATCCGGAGAATCAGCCGGCCAACCCGGACCCCCAGGGGGCGGGGGATCAGTACCGCTAGGGTTTCTACATTCACTAAGCTGTTGTAGTCGTTGGGCGGCACCCATTCTATAGCAGGCAGATACGAGCCTCCGCGGGTATACACCCACGGGCTAGTAAGTACCGATCTACATCGTTCACATCAGCACCCCATCCGCCTATGCCTACCGATACCAAGCCCCAAGATTCGGCCGCCTGGACCGATGCCGACCTGCGTCCCGGTGCCGACCCGCACGCCGCGGAAGACAAGGCCCGGCGGGTCGAGCAGATGTTCGCCGCCATCGCCCACGCCTACGACCTGAACAACCGCCTGCACTCAATGTGGCGCGACCAGGCCTGGCGCCGCGCCGCGGTGAGGATGGCGGAACTTAAGCCCCGTGACGCGGTGCTCGATGTGGCATGTGGCACCGGTGACTTGGCGATCGCGTTTGCAAACGGCCCAGTCAAACCACGGCAGGTCATCGGCGTGGATTTCACCATGGCGATGCTGGCGGTCGCACAACAGAAACGGCCCTCCCCAACCCCCAACCACCAATCCCCAATCCCCACCTACCACGCCGCCGATGCGATGCGCCTGCCCATCGCAGACCAGAGCGTCGACGTCGTCAGCATCGCCTTTGGCATCCGTAACGTCGCCGACCCGGCCGCGGCGATGCGCGAGTTCTACCGGGTGCTTCGGCCCGGCGGGCGGGTGATCATCCTGGAATTCAGCACGCCGACCCACCCGGTGATCCGCTTCTTCGACCGGATTTATCGTGAGAAGGTCATGCCGATCACCGCCAGCCTGATCGCCCGGGACAGAAGCGGCGCGTACAAGTACCTGCCCAAGAGTGTCAACACCTTCATCGACCGGGCCGGGATGGTGGACTCGATGCGCACCGCGGGGTTCGCCGACCCGCAGATCAAGACGCTGACGTTTGGGGTCGCGGTGTGCTATCGCGGGGTTAGGGTCTAGGGTGCAGGGTTCAGGGTCTGTTCGGCAGCGATAGGGCGCAGAGCCGCGTCGCCCTCGACGCGGTCCGCCGTGAGGGCACGGCGGCTCTGACGAGATGTTCTCACTCCCCCCGGGGGTCGGCAGCGACGCGGCTCTGATGAGGGGAATTGACCGCCTGAATAAAGTAGTTGCCTCAAACGACCCCCACGGATAAACTGCCTCGTTCAACGCTGCGGGGCGTAGCTCAGCTTGGTAGAGCGTTCGTCTGGGGGGCGAAAGGTCGTCGGTTCAAATCCGGCCGCCCCGATTTGATAGGACAACGGACCCGCTGAATGGCGGGTTTTTTGTTGCGCTGGTGTCATGGGTCGATAGCGTGTGTGCGCTTACTTGGGGCTACTTCCCCCAATGCGTCATGTGCGAGCTGTA
>JAJDCV010000215.1 GCA_029260675.1 Phycisphaeraceae bacterium | reverse complement strand
CAAGGTGCGGGCGTCGAGTTTGTCTGCGGTGATGGTGATCGAATCACGGCCTGACTCGAACAACGCCGTGCGCGTGCCCTGCCAGAAGCCGTTGAGGTAATCCCCGCTGGTCACGCCGTCTTCGACCTCAAGCGGCGCGTTGCGCCCGGGCCGTTGGGTATCTTGCAGGACGACGATGAAGTTGGCGAAGAAGTTGTTCAGCCCGTCGCGGAGCTGCTGGACGTAGGCGTGCTGATCGGTCGAGCCCTTGTTGCCGTAGACCGCGATGCCTTGGTTGACGGTCTTGCCGTCCAGGTCGTGTTCCTTGCCCAGGCTCTCCATGACAAGCTGCTGGAGGTAACGGGACAGCAGCAGCAGGCGGTCCTTGTAAGGCAGGACGACCATGTCCTTCTCGCCGCGGCCCTTGGTGGCGTGATGCCACATCAGCGCGAGCAGGGCGGCGGGGTTCTTAGGCGTCTTGTTCACCCGGGTCAGCGAGTCCATCTTGGCGGCGCCGTCCAGGAACGCCTGGATATCCAGGCCCTGCAGCGCCGCGGGCAGCAGGCCCACTGCCGACATCACGCTGGTGCGTCCGCCGACCCAGTCCCACATCGCGAACCGCTTGATCCAGCCTTCCTCCTCGGCGATCTGGTCGAGGTTCGACCCGTCACCGGTCACGGCCACAGCCTGCTTGGCGAAGTTCAATCCCTTGGCAGCGAAAGCCGCCTGGGTCAGCAGCATCCCGTTGCGCGGCTCGGGCGTCCCGCCGGATTTGGAGATCACCACGGCCAGGGTGGACTTGAGCCTGGCGCCAAGCCCGGTGATGACGCGCACGACCCCGTCGGGGTCGGTGTTGTCGATGAAGTGAACCTTCAGCTTGTCGCGTTTCGTGCCCAAACAGTCGGCGACCAGTTGCGGGCCCAGCGCCGAGCCGCCGATCCCGATCAGCAACAGGTCGGTGAACTTCGCTGCATCGGGTGGTGTAATCGCTTTGCTGTGGACCGCCTTGGTGAACGCGTTGATGTCGTTGAGGCTGGTACGGATCGCGTTGGCGATCTCATCGGTCGGCGCCAGTTCCGGCGCGCGCAGCCAGTAGTGCCCGACCATCCGGCCCTCGTCGGGGTTGGCGACCTCGCCGGCTTCCAGTCGCGCCATCGCGTCGTAGGCCTGGTCGATCGCCGGCTTCATCTCATCGAAGAAGTCGGGGCCGAACGTGATCCGCGAGATGTCCAGGCTGATACCCAGACCCGGGCACTTGCACAGGTGGTCCTGATACCGCTTCCAGAGTGTTTGTCCGTCCATGGTTTGCTTATTCGGGTTGGGGAATGGGATGGCGTCGTGGTGTTGCAGGGCTGCGCTCATGGGTGGGCTCCGGGGCGAGTTGCCGGGGGCATCCGGTGGGGGATGCGCCTGGGTTCTCCAAGGGGTTTGGATATCTGCTATCCAAACAACATCGGCCCGTTTTGACTCACAATCGAAGCGCCTCGTTATCGGGCTGGACCGTCAGGCGATAGCGGACGTCGCCGGCGGGGTCGTACAATTCCACCGAGATGACCGGCCTGGCCAGGTCGGGTTGGAGGAACGTCCCGGTGGGGAACGGCTCGCGGTGGCGGTTGATGAGGGCCGCCAGGTGGATCTGCGGATTGTCCCCAATGGTGATCGGGTCGGCCTGCTGGACGTACTGCTGGTTGAGCCAGAGCTGCATGCCTTCGTAGCTGTTGGCGGTGCGGTTGATCAGGCGGATGTTCGGGCCCTCACGGATGACGACGATGTCCAGGTCCGGCCCGTACCCCGACTTCCCGGGGTAACGCAGCGCCGACAGGGCCGAGGCGGTCGGGTCGTCGAGCACGGGCTGGTCCTGCTCGCAGCCGGGGAGGGCGAACAGCACGGCCGCGATCAACAAGACGCCACATAAGACCCTGTGATTCATGAGATAGACGTTCAATTCACGGCTCCTTGCCTGGTGAAACCCGTGTCGGGCGTGGGCCTATAATGACCGCCATGCCAAGACTGGGCAAACTGCAACTCGATGCCCCGTTTTTTCAGGCGGGGCTGGCGGGGTATTCCGACACGGCGATGCGGCTGGTGGCGCGTCGTCACGGCTGCCCGTACTGCGTCACCGAGGCGCTGCTGGATCAGTTCCTGATCCAGGGCGGCAGGGGGCTTAAGTCCGCGGAGCTTGACCCGCAAGACCATCCGATCGCCGGGCAGTTGATGGGCTCTCACCCCGCGGACATCGCGGCGGGGGCTAAGGTGCTGCTGGGGCTGGGCTACGACGTGATCGACGTGAACCTCGCCTGCCCGGTGAAGAAGATCAAGAAGAAATCCCGCGGCGGCCACCTGATGTCGGTCCCCGAGGAGGCAGCGGCGATCCTCGATGCCGTGAAACAGGCGGTCGGTGACGACGCCCCTTGTACGGTGAAACTCCGAAGGGGCAGCGACGACACCCCCGAGGCCTTGGCGAACTTTCACAAAATCTTCCAGTCCACCATCGACCTGGGCTACGCCGGTGCGGTCGTGCACGGCCGCAGCGTGAAGCAGAAGTATCTCGGCCCATCCAACTGGGATTTCCTCCGCGGGTTGACGGATCAGTATGGCGGGACCGACAACTTCACGATCGGCGGGTCCGGCGACGTCTGGCAGGCGTCGGACATCTTCAAGATGATCGACGAAACAGGCGTGGACTTTGTCAGCGTTGCACGCGGCTGCATCGGCAACCCCTGGGTCTTCACACAGGCCCGGGCGCTGCTCGCCGGGGATACACAAGCCGCCGCTACACCGCCGACGATCTATCAACAGCGCGACGTGCTGCTCGAACACTTCCAGCTCTCGGTAGGATTGCACGGCGAACAACTGGCATCCCGGTTGATGCGCAAGTTCGGGATACGCTTTAGCCGCCACCATCCGTCTAGCGAGCAAGTCAAGCAAGCCTTCATCGGTGTGATCGGGCTGCCGGCATGGAAAGCGGTGCTTGACAAGTTCTACGGCGAAGACGGCGCCGGCGTCGGGGGTGACGCGGCGCTCCCGGAAGAAGCGCAGGAGGCAGCCTGCCCCGAGCCTCAATCAACCTGACCGGGGGCCGTTCGGCTTAATGCTGTCCCACTTCTGATAAAGCGGGGTTGCCGTATCCCACCGGTGCGCCGTATGGGTGAGCGGGTGATGATATGTTGTTAGACTGGTTGGTGTAAGACGTTGCCACACCCCGCCGGGCGGGAGCCGGGGGTGTCCGGGGGTGTCCGGGGGTGACAGGGAATGATAACATGACCAATCGACGCGACGACATCGAAGTGATCGAATACGTCCCCAAACAGCAGGGGCTGTTTCGCCCGTGGATCGTGGTATTGCTTCTGTCCGCGTGGGTGGCTGTGTTGGTCGCCGCTCTATTTTTGAAGATGACCATGCTCCGGACCGTCCTTCCGGCGCTGATGTTTGTGTTGCTTGTCTACCTGTTTGTCTGCACGATCGCCGCATTACGGAGGAAATAACCGATGCGTAACTACATCCCCCTTATCGTGTTTGGTGTGATCGCAATCTTCCTACTGATCACCTCCTTGGTGCTATTTGATATTGAGACGATCGCCGGCAACGAGTACGGCGTGAAGGAAACCTGGTCGGAGGGCGTGATCGACGAGTACCTGATGCCCAAGACCTATATTCTGTTCCCCGGATTTACGCAGAAGATCTACCATTACGACGCGTCCAGTCGGGTCTTCGTGATGAACGATCTGGATGAAGAGGTCGAGTTCGGCGCGGGCCGAAAGCGTGACAGCTATATGGTCCAGTCCGCGGAGGGCCAGGACATGCGGATTTCGCTGATTGTCCGCTGGCGTATCGACCCGACCAAGCTGCTGGAGTTGCACAAAACGGTCCGCGACAGTATCGAGGAGAAGGTGCTGCGTCCGGAGCTGATGCGTGTCGTGAAAGACGAGGCAACGCTGCGTACTGCGATCGAGGCGTACAGCGGGCAGGGGCTGGTGACGCTGCAAAGCGACATCCTTACCCGTCTCGACAATCCCGAAAACGAGTTGGGCAAACGTGGTGTGATTATCGAGAACTTTGTGATCGAATCGATCGGGCTGGACCCGGAGTACGTCAAAGAGATCAAGGATCGTCAGGTAGCGATCCAGCGTGAGATGCGTGCCCGCGAAGAGACCAAGGCCGCGCTCGCCGAGGCCGAGAAGGTCAAGGCTGAGGCCCAAGCGGAGTTCGAGAAGGCGGTGGTTGAAGGTAAGCGCGACAAGGAGGTCGGCATCCTGGAGGCGGAGAAGCAGGCCGAGCAGGAAGTGCTCGCCGCCGAGGCGTCGAAAAAGCAAGTCGTGCTTGCCGCCGAGGCGCAGGCTCAGCAGGTGGAGCTCGCCGCTGAAGCGTCCAAGAAGCAGGTGGTCTTGGCTGCCGAAGCGCAGGCACAGCAGGTTGAGCTTGCCGCCGAGGCCGACAAGAAGCGGGCCGTGCTCGCCGCCGAGGGCGAGAAGGACGCGGGCGAACTCAGGGCCCATGCGATTATCGCGATCGGTACGGCCGAGGCCGAAGCCACCCGGCTGCAGCTAAGCGCCTTCGCCGCCGCGGGGCCCGAAGCCTATGTCCAGATCGAGGTCGCCAAGCACATGGCCGAGGCGTTTAAAAATATCGATGGCTACCTCCCACAGGACATGAAGGTCAACCTCCTGAGCGAATCCTTCATGGACGCGGTCAAGCAGGTCGTCCGCCCGGGTGGATCGGGCGCACGTGAGTGACCGTAGCGGCGAGGTAGATGTCTCCGTATACCCCGGCGGAGGCCGCTTCAGCGGCCGTGGCGGTACTTCATCAAGACCGCGAGAGGTTATTGACAAATCACGGTAAACTATGACGGAGACACTAACCCGCAATCCGCCATATTTTTGGAACCTAGATGTTGTACGACCTCCGCCTGCCGGTAGTTTTCCTCGCCGCCTTTTGGATCACCGGATGTCAGACCCCCGGGAGTCTGGAACCGTCTGCCCCCGCCACCGTGAAGCAGCCGTACCGCGCCGGGATCAGCGGGTGGTCGGTGAAGAACCGGCCGTTGATGGTCCGGGTGTATGGCAACGGTGACGACGTCGTGCTGCTGATGGCGGGGATCCACGGCAGCGAGGCGGCGGGCGTCCCGATCCTCGAACGGCTCGGCAAGGAACTGATGGCCAGGCCGCAGCTGCTGGCTGGCAGGACGGTCGTGATCCTGCCGGAGGTCAACCCCGACGGCGTGAAAGTCGGCAAACGCCGCAACGCCAACGGCGTAGACCTGAACCGTAACTTCCCCGCCGACAACTTCGACGCGAAAAAGGGACACGGCGAGGCCCCGCTATCCCAACCCGAGTCACGCGCGGTACTCAAGCAGATCGAACGCTTCAAGCCCAACCGGATCGTGACCTACCACCAGCCATTGAAGTGCGTGGATTATGACGGGGAGGGCGCCCAAGCGATTGCCGAGGCGATGGGCGAACACACCGACCTGCCGGTCAAGCGCCTGGGCGGCCGGCCTGGCTCGTTGGGGTCGTATTTCGGGATCGACCGGAACATCCCTTGCATCACGTTTGAGCTACCAAAAAACGCAAGCAAGATGGACGCCGAAGAACTCTGGGACCACTACGGCAAGGCGACGCTGGCGTCGGTGGTGTATCCGGAACCGTTGGAAGCCAAGTAGGTCAGTCTTCGCCCAGGAACAGGTCTTCCAGATCGCGTTCGATCTGACCTTGGCCCAGAGCTCCGCCATGCCCGTGTCCCGTCGGGTCGGCCGTCTTGCCCGCGTCGGCGGCATACATAAACCCACCGACCAGCACCGCCAGTAACAGGGCAGTAGCCAACCCTGTCCACAGCTTGCGTATCGGTGTCGGCTTGCGTGACTTTAGATGCAGAACGTCCCCGGCCACACTGCAGACCCAGCCCCAGTTCATCATCAGGTGGAGCAGGCCCGTGGCGAGGATACCCATCGCGAACCAGAAGTGAACATCCCCCCAATCGTGGCGGGTCATCCCCCAGACCGAGGCCTGCCGGCTGCCCGGGGGCAGGACAAATGCGATCAGCAGGCCGGTGAGGATCAGCCCCACCGCGCCCAGCGCCATCAAGCCATCGATCGTCAGGTGCAGGGTGCTGCGTTTCATGCGACGACTCCTCACGTAAGCCGCCCACTGATCCGCCACATCGAATAACGTTCCTGAACAAAGATTATTGCCCACCCGCAACCACCGCACATGAACCGAGTAAGATAAGGTGTACCGATACGCCAGGCCCTAGACCCCAGACACTCCTCCTACCGACACCCGAACCCCGAGCCCCCCCTTGCGTCTTGCACTGATCGGCGACATCCATCTGTTTCAGACCCGCGTCCACCCTTCAAGGCTGGTCGGCAAGCGGCTGCTGGGCCATACCAACCTGATGATCAACCGCCGGTTTAGGTTCAACCACCGTGTGTTGGGCCCGATGATCGACCGGGTCGCGGCGATCAAGCCGGACTCGGTGCTGCTGTCCGGTGACGTCACGACGACTTCGCTCGAGGACGAGTTCCACGATGTGGCGACTTACCTTGAGCCGTTAAGTCAGAAGGTGCCGACGGTCATTGTGCCGGGCAACCACGATAAATACACGTTCCGTTCGGCGCGCAAGAACCGGATGGGGACGCATATGGACGGGCTGCTGCCGGAATCCTTCCCGCACGTCAGGCCATTGCATAAGCATTGGCGTCTGTTGTGTCTGGACTCGGCGCAGCCGCAACTGTTGTGGTCACGCGGAGCCCTGGGATACGAGCAGATGCAGGCGGTGACAGCGTTCATCGAAACGCTGGACAAGCACGACGCGCTGGTGGTGTTGTGTCACTACCCCGCGAAGATGCCCGCGGGTATCCCGCATTCCTGGGGGCACGCGCTCGCCGAGGCCAAGCCGTTGCACGAGATGCTCACAGAATGCCCGGCGCGGATCGTCTTCGTCCACGGGCACATCCACAAGCCCTGGCAGTGGGATCCCGCCAACGGGGGCAAGCCCGGCAACGGCGACAACTCCGGGCTGATGTATCTCAACGCCGGGGCGCCGTGCCTGACCAGCAACCGTTACCCGTTTGGGCAGGGCTTCTGGGAGGTCGATCTGCCGGGCGACCCTTGGGGCCCGTTGGAACTGATCCACCACGTCCCGGAAGAGGCCCACGGGCAGGGGGGGCATCCGAGCAGTGATACGATGGTTCAACCAAACACAGACGACAGCAGCCACACCCCCCAAAGCGGCCACGTCTCACACCGCCAACTCGACCTGCGCTGGGTGATCCACCGGGTCTTATAAAACATCTGCCGGTCGTGTCGCCCAGATGTTATGCGCATGGTTCTAATACACGGATGTTCCTGAACAGACAGGGCTATTTTGGTCGATACTCCCTGCGGTGTGTGCCTATAATCACGCCATTAGTCCATCCTTATCGGAGCCCGGCATGTGCGGAATCGTAGCCTACATCGGCAACAAGACAGCGAGCCCCCTGCTGATCGAGGGCCTCAAACGCCTGGAGTACCGTGGCTACGACTCGGCCGGGCTGGCGCTCAACACGCCTGACGGGATCGAGGTCCGCAAGAGCTTGGGTCGGGTCAGCGTGTTGGAAGACAAGATCGCACAGGACGCCGACGCGCTGGAAGCCACGGTCGGCATCGCACACACACGCTGGGCGACCCACGGCGAACCCAGCGAGCACAACGCGCACCCCCACACCGGCAAGACCCGCCAGGGACACACGATCGCCCTGGTCCACAACGGCATCATCGAAAACTACACCTCGCTGCGCACCTACCTGCAAGGCAAGGGCCACACCTTTGAAAGCCAGACCGACACCGAAGTCCTCGTCAAGCTGATCGCCGAGTTATACGAGACCGACCTGGAATCGGCTGTGCAGCAGGCGCTGCGCGAGGTGACCGGGGCGTACGCGATCGCGGTGATCTGTGACATCGAACCGAACACGATGGTCTGCGCCCGCAAGGGCTCGCCGTTGATCGTCGGGATCGCCGACCGCAGCTACATCGTCGCGTCCGACGCCTCCGCCATCGTCAGCCACACCACCCAGGCGATCACGCTCGATGATTACCAGGTCGTCCGGCTCTGTGCCGGCAAACGAGACAAGTTCACCGACGAGCAGGGGCCCTGGGCGGTCGACTTCCGGACCACCACGGTGGACAACGTGCCGGTGTCCCGGGAAATAACCGAATTGGAGATGAACCTCCAGCAGATCGAGTTGGGCGGGTACCCCCACTTCATGCTCAAGGAGATCATGGAGCAGCCCGAGAGCATCCGCAATTGCCTACGCGGCCGGATCGACCACCGCGAAGGACGTGTCGTGCTTGGCGGGCTCAACGGGCTAGCGCGTGACCTGATCCGCACCAAGCGGTTCCTGTTCACCGGGCAGGGCACCGCCTACCACGCAGGGATGATCGGTGAATACCTGATGGAAGACCTCGCCAAGGTCCCCGCCCGTTGCGAGTACGCCAGCGAATTCCGCTACCGCAACCCGATCATCGAAGACGGCACGGTGATGGTCGCGGTCAGCCAGTCAGGCGAGACCGCCGACACACTCGCCGCCCTCACCGAAGCCAAGGACCGCGGCGCGATCACACTCGGTGCCGTGAACGCCGTGGGTTCCAGCATCGCACGCACGACCGATGCCGGGGTCTACCTGCACGTCGGCCCGGAGATCGGGGTCGCCTCGACCAAGGCCTTCGTCGGGCAGGTCACCGTGCTTACCTTGCTCTCGCTGTACATCGGCAAACGCAAATACCTCTCCCACGACGCGGTCTCCGAGTATCTCAAACAGCTCGAGCAGGTCCCCGATTACATCCAACGCGTGCTCGAACAATCCGACCATATCAAGACGTGCGTCGAGAGGGTTGTGGACCGAGACAACTGGCTGTTCCTCGGCCGAGGTTACAACTACCCCGTCGCCGTCGAGGGGGCTTTGAAGCTCAAGGAGATCTCGTACATCCACGCCGAGGGGATGCCCGCCGCCGAGATGAAGCACGGCCCGATCGCGTTGATCGACGAGGGCATGCCGGTCGTGTTCCTGGCGACCCAGGGCACGCAATACCAGAAGGTCATGTCGAATATCGAAGAGGTCCGCTCCCGGGGCGGGCGGATCATCGCCGTCGCCACCGAGGGAGACGAGCAGATCAAGCAGCACGCCGACGCGGTGTTCACCATCCCGCCGATGCCCGACGCGCTGCAGCCGCTGGTCAGCGTGGTGCCTCTGCAGCTGCTGGCCTACCACGCCGCCGTACTCCGTGGCCACGACGTGGATAAGCCCCGCAACCTCGCCAAAAGCGTCACCGTGGAATAAGCCAACCCATCGCCCCCGGCTATTAGCACCTGCC
>JAJDCV010000214.1 GCA_029260675.1 Phycisphaeraceae bacterium | reverse complement strand
GTGCCCAGGCCCAAGGCGTTGAACCCGATCGGACTGCCGTTGATAAAGAGGCTTACACTCGTCCAGTTACTGGCAGGAATGCCCGGCTGAGCTGGGGCGATGTGTTCGTGCCAATCAAGCCAGGGCTCGGTGCCGACGTTCTGGATGGTTTCGACGATGCCCAGCAGTCCGCCACCGGTAATCAATCCATTGGGGTCGGTGATGCTCTTGGTCCAGGGTTGGCCCGTGGGGTCCAGATCGATCGGGATCGGGCTGGTCACATCGCCGATCACCACCTCCGGCCCCGGCGTAACGATGTGTGAGGTAAATGGGCCTGTCGCGGTGCCTTGTGCCAAAGCGGTGTTGCACATCGTGAACAATGCCACGGCCAGGGCGGGGGTCAGAATCAGTTGGGTAAGTTTGGTGTTCATGGCTCGTTCCTTTCGTGAAACGCTACTTTCTTATTTCATTCATTCCGGGCGGCGACACGGATCCGCCGGGCGCCGTCATGGCTCAAATACACTTGTGCTACGAACGCATCGCCCGCCTTCTACCCAGCAGGACCGCCGCACCAAGCGCGGTCAACGACGCGGTAGCGGGCTCGGGGAGGGCGGCGTCCATGACCAGCCGCATCGGGCCCTCAGCGGGGACAAATGACCCGCCGTCGACGCTGATCTCTGTGAAGACGTCAAAGAAACTGTCGATTTGGAACGTCCCGTTGGGAAGGTCGGTCACCACGATCTGGCCCGGTGAGGGCAGCGTGGGTGATTCGCGGACCACAATAGGCGGGCCGCCTGGCGCTTGGCCGGTCAGACTCATAGAGATCATCTCCGTGTCCCATGTCCCGGTCGTGCCACCGGGGCTCACCCGGTAGGTGATATCGAAGAACGAGTCGACCTGGAAGGTGCCCCCGCCGATGCGGAGTTCTGTAAACACATCGAAGAAGCTGTCGACGTTGAATGTGCCGCCTGACGGGGGCAGCGGGACGACCTCACCGCCCGGGCTCCTGCCGGTCAGTGACATCGAAAGCATCTCCGTGTCCACAGCCGGGTAACGGGTGGTCCCTTCCATAAACGCGCCGCGGTAGATGATCTCACCCCCGGCGAAGTGGGTTGCGCTGGCGGATTGTGATAACAGAGCCGCAGCAAGAGCGAAAGCGGCAAAGGCTTTGGTCGGCGTGTGGTTTATACGTGTCATAGCTGATCTCCTTACGGGTGCGTGTGCTTGTTCAGTCGCGATATACATCTGCCTGGTGTGCTTCGTATGGCGTCATGCGGCTCCTCGCCGGACCCGGCGGATCAGCAGCAACACGCCCGCGCCCATCAGCGCCGCACTGCCCGGCTCGGGCGTCGGGTACTCAAGGATCTCAAACAGTGTCACATTGGGTGCGACCACGTTCGAGGTGGTGATCATGGTCTTATCGATTGTCATCACATCGCCGGGCAACACGGGTTGCGAGAATGTGTCGATCCAGAGGCTGTTGCCGAGGATCGTCTCGTTGAACGTAATCGGTGATCCATTCACCGTAACGGACAAGACCCCATTCCATCCGACACCCAAGGCGCCCCCGAACAGGTCTTCGTGCCAGTCGAACCAGGGTTCGGTGCCGACGTTTTGAACCGTCTCGACCATGTTGAAGCTGCCGAAGCCCGCAAAGCCCGTAAGCGGATCGCTGACAATAGCCTTACGCCAGGGCGGCCCGGTCGGGTCCAGGTCGATCGGGTAGGGCGCGGGGCCGTTGATCGTGTCGTTAGGTCCGCCGGCGTAGGCGACCCCCGTGTTGTCCGCCAGATGTACCGTGCTGGGCCCCGTGGCCGTGCCCTGGGCCAGCGCCGCGGTCGCGACTAATAGGCTCGTGCTCAGTGCGACAAGTGTGATGAATGTATTGCGTGTCATGATTTATTCTCCTGGTGTATGGATGCTTCTATCGATGGCGTCTGACGCCAGCCACCGCGCCAAGTCCCAACAGTGCAATTGAAGCCGGTTCGGGAACGGGGATGGGCTGCTGGCGGATGGTGAATGCCGTGATCCCGTCGGGCACGTCAACAGAGAAGAAGAAAGGCGGCGTGGTAAAGGCACCGGCGGGGAACAACCCACCCGAGGCAATAAGCTCGTCTTCGTTCTCGGTTAAAGTTGAAAAGAACGTGGTGAAGTCGGCACCCGAGTTCTGATCGGGGAAATCGAAATCGAGCCCGTCGCCCGAGGTGGACGGTACGAAATCGGCTCCCACACCGAACCCAAGCTCAAGGCGGTAGCCGCTCCAGTCGATCCCCGTGCCGTTGTCGACGCCCTCTTCCATGAAGTACTCGGTGGTGCCGCCCGAGGGCACGACGGTGAACTCCAGGTCAACCGGTCCGATGGCGTTGTATGCCTTCTGGGTCACCAATAGGAAGTTTGGCGATTGCCCGGCCACATCGTCGTTGTTAGGGGCTGCGAGGGGGCCGATGAATTCTCCCGCGACCGAGCCGACTCCACTAAACCAGCTGATGAGTGTGATTTCTCCGGCCAGTAGAGAGCTGCTTGGCACGAGCAGCATGGCAGCGAACGAGAATCCCGCGACGGTCCTAAGCAAGGGCTTCGAGATGGTATTGGATGGGGTCATAGTGTGTACTCCTGGTAACGTGATTGTTTGAAGTTAGTGGTGTCGTTTCATCCCTAGCAATACAAGGCTGTGGTAACGAACGCACCGCGATATCGCTACGAGCGCTTGCCTCTAAGGCACATAGCAGCAGCACCAAGGGCAAGGATGGACAGTGACGCGGGCTCAGGCACTGGGATCGCCACGATGCTCCCGGTCGACAGGTCGCCGGGCACACCGGTCGGCACGCCGATCGAGCCGAGGTCCGCGGCACCAAAGCCGGCGGCGTTGCCCCAGTCGTCCAGGACAAACAGCCAGGTCTCGCCGGGCTCGAACACCAGCGGCAGAATCCCACCGAACTCGCCGATCAAGGGCCGGTTCACCCCCACGTTGTCGATCCGAACCGCCTCGAAACCGTTGATCACACCATCGAAGTTGGTGAACCCGGTCCCCGGATCGGCGACGTAATGCAGGTCCGTGAATGACACCGTGGTCAGGTTGGTGATCCGCACCTCGACATTGGGAAGCAGTGGGCTGCTGGATGAAACACAGGCGTCCGTGTTGTTGAACGAGAACGTGGCCGCGATACGCTCGTCGGCCGGGAACGCCGCGGATGTGCCCAACTCATCAACTACCGTTGGCAACGCCGCCATCGGGTCGCAGGACCCGGGCAGGTCCGCGCTGGTGACCGAGACCGGGGACGCCGATACTTGCAGAGCCAGTGTGGAAACGACGATCGTAGCAATTAGGGGGTTGAAAGATTTCATAGCTATTCTCCTGTGTCAGTGGATGTTCTGGTTACGTTTAAGTAGTGAATTGACGCCAAGTGCCAACAGGGCAAGAGACCCCGGTTCGGGGATGGGTTCCGCGGCCCCCGTTAACTGAGTTACATGCAGTCCGGAGGGTCCGCCCAGGTTGATGCCGGGGAAGAAGGCGTTCCCGACGCGGAAGTCAAGTGTGTTGATCCCCGGGACAAATCCCGAGTTGAAAGCGAACGAGTCGAACTGGCTGAACGTTGTCGTTTGGATGATGCCGGCACCAAAGTTTCCGTTGAGCACCACGCGAGAGTTGTCGTCCGCCGTCCACAGCCCCGAGATGCTCGCCGTCGAGGGGTCCAGACCTGTCAAGTCGAATTGCAACTGATACACATACAGGCCGGATAAGAGCGGTGTGTTGATACCGTCGGGCGAAATCCATTCAGAGAATGGCTGATTGGCAACCCAGGAGGCGGGCCTTGGCGATGCGACGAAAGCATTGGGGCCAAAGCCACCCAGCGCCTGGATCAGCGTGTAGTGCGGGTCCACAGCGAATGCGGGCAGGACGGTGGAAAGTATCCCACTGGAAACACCGGTCGGCTTCAGCCCCGGGATGGGCACGGGTGCGGCGTGTCCTTTCGTAGCTGTGGCCAGGACCGCAGCAACCATCAGCACCGTGTGCTTGAAAAGTCTAATTCGCATGTACCGTGTCATGGTTGCCTCCTGGTACGGCTAGCCAGCGCACCTAGCCCCAGAGCAAACAGCCCCAACGACGCGGGCTCGGGTACCGGGCGAACAGCCATTCCAACATCGTCGAGTGACCAGATCTTGGCGTTGTTGACACCCGGGGTGCTTTCAAAGCGCATCTCGGAAAAGTTGTTCATGTTGTTGACTAACGGCGCACCTGAGACCAGGCTCGTCAATGTCCCTGCCTCGAAGATGTCGATCGAGACCGTGTCGTTGAGCAGGTCTAGGGTGATGTCCCACCGGTGATAGGTGCTGGGATTCACCGCCACGGCCGATTGCACCCACGAGCCGACGTTGGTGGCCGCGAAGTCGGTCGTTACGCCGGGCTGGCGGTAGCCGACGCTGAATCCGAGATTGCCGCTGCTGTCGTAGAACGAAACGGTATCGCCGATTGTTCCCGCACCCAGTCCGTTGGCGGGGTCGCTTGAGCCAACAATCTGAGCACACGACCAGAAGGATATGTCGATCGTATCCGAACCGGTCGTCAACGGATTAGCGCCCCCCAAGTCAAATGTATCGACGGAATATGAATACTCCTGCGGACCCGCACCCCAGCCGTCGGCGTTGGTGGTGATCACCAGGGCCTGAGCCGAGGTGCCGGGGTTTAAGCGGTCCAGATTCTGATGGCCCGTGGCATACGCTATGCCACCAGCCGTGCCAGTCGCCGGGTAGACCGGACCTTGAAGCTTGGTCCACAGCCCGGTATTCAGCGGGATCGTGGCGAGGGTTCCGCCGCCGGCATTTGCGCCGTGCGCCCCGGCGTTGCTTGTAGATACTTCGGTCAGGAAGGAGCCATAACCGTCCACACTTTCAAACCCGCCTAGATAAGCCTCAGCAGTTTGTGGTGTACCGATCAGTTGAATCAGGCCGAATGTGAACGTTGCGGCCAGTGTGGATTTAGTTGGGGATTGAATCTTCATGATGTCTAACCTTTATTAATGATTTATGAAATTGAACTTTTATCGTGATTAGATGGCTGCCATTAGGCGCCGCTCGGACATTTGGTGTAACGAATGTGTTGTGTATTACGACCGCCTCCTTGCCCTGCGTGTCAGAGCGCCCACGCCGAGCATCGTCAGCATGGAAGCCGACATCGGTTCCGGCACGGCCGTGGGGAACTGACGGAGCGTGAACTTGCTGAAGCCGTCGGGCACATCGACGGAGAAGATGAAGTACGGGAGCGTGAACGAGCCCGCGGGGAACACACCACCGGTCGCTAGTATCTCGTCCTCCGAAGGATATGAGGGGCTAGAGAAGAAGGGCGTGAACGATGCCGGTGTGTTGAAATCCGGCTCGTCAAAGTCCAGCCCATCGCCCGGCGTAGACAGGACAAAGTCGGACCCCATCCCAAATCCCAACTGGACCTGATACTGGCTAAAATCAAGACCCGTGCCGTTGTTAACGCCCTCGATAATGGTGTACTCCGTAACGCCGCCCGTAGGGATGACGGTAAACTCGATATCAACTGGACCGATGCCGTTGTAATCCTTCTGGGTAATCCAGAGTTCATTAAGCGACCCGCCGACCACGTCGTCGTTGTTAGGGTCTGGGGGAGTCACAATGGTCACGCCCGCCACCGATGCGATGCCGGACGACCAGGTAAAAGCTGTGATTTCGCCTGCCTGTAATGTACCGCCACACGAAAAACCCAGAGCTGTCGCACCGGCGATACTGAGTCGTTGTTTGGTAGTCACGAGTCTTTCCTAAATCTGTAGTATGTTTGAGAACAATGAATGAGTGCTTCGATCTCGTCCTTATCGACGTTTGATTCCGATGACAGCCGCGCCGATAGTTAACATGGCAAACGATGCCGGCTCGGGCACACCTGTAAAGGTCAGGTTGTCAATCACGGCAAAACCGCCGGAGACTCGGAACCGGGTGATGTCGCCGGTCCCCCGCAGGATCCCACGGAACGCCCCATCGTTAAGCGCGCCGGGCGTGCTGATCGGCGCGACCGTCGATATGGTGTGGCTCTCCAGCAGTGTTCCGCCGGCGTCATAGGCTTCAATAAGTACGGGCCCAAAACCGGGCGCGTAGTTCATGAACCCACCGATGCCCATCACCGGGGCCGTGTTGAACACGAACTCCATCGCCAGGGACAAGCTGATCGGCAGCCTGGCACTTCGGAAATTAACATCCCCCGTACTATTCCAGCTCCCGTTGCCCCCCAGGCTGTGGCTAACCGGCCCGACATACGTATCGTTGCCGATTCCAAAAAGCTCGACGTCCAGCCCGACCGGTGTCCCGACCTGGACCGGGACCGCGCTTGCA
>JAJDCV010000213.1 GCA_029260675.1 Phycisphaeraceae bacterium | reverse complement strand
GATCACCCGCTGCGACCACATGGGTCAGGTCGAGTACGACGCGGAGCTGGAAGAGGCGAAGACCAGCGAGGCGGAGATGAAGGTACGAGAGCAGAGCGCCGAGCAGGCCGACAGAGACTCGGGAGCCAAAGAGGCCCCCGTCGCTGTGGCGACCGAGGCCCCCGCCGCTGTGGCCCCCGAAGCGCCCGCCGCGCCCGCCGAGCCCGCGGCCGCGGAAGCCGGCGAGTAAGACCCGGTCAGCGTTTAAGAATATTCACCGATGTAGCCCCCGTGCAGGAGACGGAAGATGCCCAATCTCAACAAGGTCATGCTGATGGGCAACCTCACGCGCGACCCGGAGCTGCGTTACACGCCGAACAACACGGCGGTGGCAAACCTGGGGATGGCGATCAACCGGACGTGGTTCAACAAGCAGACCAACGAGAAGCAGGAAGAGACGACGTTTGTCGATCTCGAGGCGTGGGGGCGGACCGCGGAGGTGCTGAATCAGTACCTCAAGAAGGGCCGGCCTTTGTACGTCGAGGGCCGGCTGAAGCTGGACACCTGGCAGGACAAGGAAAGCGGTGGCAACCGCTCGAAGCTGAAGATCGTCGTGGAGACGTTCGAGTTTCTTGATTCGCGCGGCGGCGAAGGCGGCGGCGGGGGTGGCGGTGGAGGCTACCAGCAGCAGGGCGGGCAGTCCGGCGGGGGTTCCGGGCGGAGCGCCCCGGCGGCGGCGGGCGCGGGCCCGGCACACCAGCCGGTGGATGAGGACGACATACCGTTTTAGAAATGATTGTTAACCCGTAGCCTCCGCCATGTCGGGGGATGGGTCACGATAAGATGCCGGTGGTTATCCCCCGGCAGAGCCGGGGGCTGATGGACGGACAGGGATCCGTAATGGGTTGATGGATACAGACGCTTAACACAATGCTGGTGCATCGCCGCGGGCGTGTTAACCCGCGGGCCGGCGCCTAACTTTCCTGGAATGAAGGAAGGACAACATGAAACAGATCGAACTACTACTCCTGGACAACGTCGCTAACCTCGGGATCGTCGGCGATGTCGTCAAGGTCAAGCCCGGCTACGCACGGAACTACCTGCTGCCATTCGGGCTGGCGACGACCCCCAGCGCGGCCGCGATTAAACGTCTTGCCGCCCGCCGGGCCGAGGTGGCCGCGGAGATGGCGGTGATCCGTAAGCAGCACGAGTCGCTGATCGACAAGATCAACGCGTTCGAGCTGACGCTACAGCGCTCCGCCAACGAGCAGGGCGTGTTGTACGGCGGGGTGACCCAGCACGAGATCGCCGAGGCCCTGCGCGAGGCTGGCTTCGACATGATCGAAGATCGTCACGTCCGCGTCGGCGACCAGATGAAGCGTCTGGACAGCTACCAGATCCCGGTGGTGATCGACAAGGAACTCAAGGCGGAGGTCAAGCTCTGGCTCGTCTCGGACAAGCCGGCGGAGGATCTCGGTGCCGAGGCCGAGGCCGAGGTCGAAGGCGAGCTGGTCGAGGAAGGCGCCGCGGCCGGTGGTGATCCGATCACCGCCGAGATCGACGAATAAGCCACGGCCGGCCAGGTCAGGACATTACACGGCGGCCGTCCTCAAGGGGCGGCCGTTTTTCATGGGATGGTTGGATTCAGGAGGCTTGGGCCATGACGCGGACGATCCATCTGATCGGTGTGTTGGTTGCTTTGATATCGCTGCCGGCTTGTGTGGGTTCGCGGGACACCGCGCCGGGGGGGGGCACGGTGAAGATCGGGTTTATGGTGACCGTCCCATCGGATACGCCCGGGGATGAGCCTGTGTATCTGTCTGGCAACAACACGCATCTGGGCAACTGGGATGGGAAGGGGCTTGCGCTTGAACGCGAGGACGACGGGACGTATCACGGCACGCTCACGATCCGGCGCGGTGCACGGGTTGAATTCAAGGCGACCCGGGGCTCCTGGGACTCGGTTGAGAAAAACCAGACCGGCGGGGAGATCGACAACCGCTATGTAATCGCCGACGCAGACAAGCAGGTAGAGGTGGTGGTCGCCAGCTGGGCGAGCGGGGTGGCTGAGCACATCGATCCGACACTCACAGGCGATATCCGCTTGCACGAAAAGTTTCGCTCCGACATCCTCGGCAATGACCGTACGCTGATTGTCTACCTCCCGCCGGGCTACGGTGACCAGGAAGATCGGCGTTACCCGGTGCTATTCATGCACGACGGGCAGAACATCTTTGATGCGAGCACCTCGTTCGCGGGGCACGAGTGGGAGGTTGATGAGGCGGCGGAGCGTTTGATCAATGGCGGTGAGATCGAGCCGATCATCATCGTGGGGATGTACAACAACGCCGAGCGGATGCACGAGTACAGCGACGGTTCCAAGGACGATCAGGGGACCGCTTACACACGTTTCGTGGTTGAGGAGGTCAAGCCGTTTATCGATCGGACGTATCGGACGGCCCCAGCGAGGGAGAGGACGGGGATCGCGGGTTCGTCCCTGGGCGGGTTGATCTCTTTGTATATGGCTCGGGAACACGCCGACGTATTCGATCGGTGTGCGGTGGTATCGCCGGCCTTGGGCTGGCAAGATCGGCGGTTGCTGGACCGTCTGGAGGCAGAGGACACCGCGTGGATGCACGGGACACGGTTCTGGGTCGATATGGGGACCGTCGAGGGACATGCCGCACCCGGCCAGCCGACGACGTTGGCGGTTGAGCACGCCCGCGATCTGGCGGGGTTGCTGAAGCGGGCCGGGTTGGAGCGCGGCGTGCAGTATGAATACCTGGAAGTCGAAGGCGGCAGGCACAACGAGCAGGCGTGGGCCCAGCGGATCGAGCAGATCCTGGTCTTTCTATATGGGTCGGGCGAATAAGGTTGCCTCAGGCTTCAAGGGAAGCTGCTATGGGTGACTGATCGGGGGTTGCTAGGCCGATTTGGGCGATGCGGGGCCCTAAAGCCTGATTTTCGGTGGATTTTTCTGGATTAAACGGGGATCCCGGGGTATTCTTATGTAATAAGGCCGCTCTGCGGACATCCATTAAGTAGGGCGAACTATAGAAATTTGAAAAGGACGTCAGATGACACACGACCCCGGCCAACCCCGGCCCGACAGCGTTGGTTCAGGCAAAGCGACTCCCGGTTTACAGGAACTGGAAGCGCGGGTGTTGTTAAGTGCCTCGCCGCTCGGTGAGGAGGGGCTGCTTGAGCCGACCGACTCGTCGCAAACCGAGGTTGTGGCTGCGGCGGGAACACAGACGTTTGGGATCGACGTTTCACACTGGCAGGGCAGCATCAACTGGACCAGTGTCGAGGCTTCCGGTATTGACTTCGCGTGGGCCAAGGCGACCGAGGGTGTCAACTTTGTGGATTCGAGGTGGGTGCAGAACGTGACCGGGGCGGACGCTGCCGGGGTGATTGTCAGCGGCTACCACTTCGCCACGCCTTACACCGGTGGGTCCAACGACGCGGCGGCGGAGGCCTCGGACTTCTACGACGCGGTGAGTCCCTATCTCGGTGACGGGTTCCTGCGTCCGGCGCTGGACCTGGAGCAAGGGGCTTCGCTGAGCACGACGGTGCTGAGCAACTGGGTTCACGATTTCATGAATGCGTTCAGTTCGCTCAGCGGTGGGATCGTGCCGGTCATCTACATGAACGGGAGTTATGCGAGTTCAGAGGTTAACAGCTCGGTCAA
Organism: Phycisphaeraceae bacterium; assembly: GCA_029260675.1. Taxonomy (GTDB): domain Bacteria; phylum Planctomycetota; class Phycisphaerae; order Phycisphaerales; family Phycisphaeraceae; genus JAJRRS01. Next base: position 2,406 of record JAJDCV010000213.1, on the reverse strand, counting down.
TATCTACGACCTGTGGTATGCCAACCCGACCAATAACCCGAGCAATCCGCCAGCAGCCCCTGGAGTATTCAACAGCTATGACCTCTGGCAGTACTCCTGGACTACCAGCGTGCCGGGGATCTCTGGCGATGTCGATGGCAATGTTTTCCTGGGTGATCTCGCTGCGTTCACGGCGAAATATGTCATCAACACCACGCCGCCGCCGCCGGACGATCACGGTGATAACTCGGCGACCGCGACCGCGGTTGCGGTTCCGTCGACCACGGCCGGGGTGATCGGCGAAGCGTCTGACACCGACTGGTTCGAGATGACCTTGACTTCGGGTGACGACTACACCTTCTCTCTGCTGGCGAACGGGTTGGCGTCGGGCGAGATCCGTCTTTATACGAGTACGGGTTCATTGCTGTTGACGGACACGGGCCCGGCGGTGGGTAGCACGCTTGCGGAATTGCAGTTCACGCCGGTCGTGACGGATACGTATTTCGTGGCGGTGGATGCGTCGGGCACGGGGGGGTACGACCTGTTTGTTCACGAGACAGACGACCACGGGGACACGATCGGGACGGCGACGGATATCGTCGGGGGGGTTGCGCTGGGCGGGATCCAGACCAGCGGGGACGCGGATTACTTGCACTTCACCGCGACAGCTGGGATGCAGTACGACATCAAGGTTCAGGATTTTGGGGTGCCGGACGCGACCTTGACGCTGTTTACCGCCGGCGGGGTCCAGGTGGATCAGAACGCCGGCTCGAATCCCGGGGGGACACACGCGCAGCTCTTGTGGACGGCGGCGTCCAACGCGGAGATGTACTTTGCGGTGACGGCGAACCCCGGTTCGCTTGGCGACTACATCGTGACGTTGTCGGAGTCGAATCCCGCGATCGATGGCGACCTTGACGGCGATGGTTTCGTGGGGATCAACGACCTGAACGTGGTGCTTGGGAACTGGAACCTGACGGTGACGGCGGGTGACCTTCTCGCGGGCGACCCAAGCGGGGACGGGTTTGTGGGAATCACGGACCTGAACGTGGTGCTGGGGAACTGGAACGCGGGGACGCCGCCGGTGGCTCAAGCGGCCAGCGGCAGCCAGGAAGAATCGACTGCGGCGGGAGTGGTGACGCAGATTTTGGGGATCGATGTGTCCACGTTCCAGGGCTCGATCAACTGGAACAGCGTGGCGGGCTCTGGGCGCGAGTTCGCGTTCATCCGTGCGTTGGATCGGAACAGCGTGCTGGATACCCGTTTCCTGAGCAACATCGTCAACTCGCAGGCGGCGGGTGTCTGGGCGGGTGCGTACCAGTTCGTGACGCCTTGGACGGACGGGTTTAACGACGCGGTCGCGGAGGCGACGCTGTTTGCCAATACGATTGCGCCGTACCTCAACGACAATTACCTGAGGCCCGTGATCGATATCGAGGCCGGGCCGCCTCACACACCCGAGCCGCTGGATCTGAACAACACGGTTTTGACCAACTGGGTTCACGATTACATGAACACATTCGTGAGCCTCACCGGTATCGAGCCGTTGATCTACACGAACACGAACCACGCGGTCAATGCGTTTGATGTCGGCGTGAACATCTACGACCTGTGGCTGGCGAACTGGACCGGTGACCCCAACAACCCGCCGGCGGGCAACGCCGACGGCGTCTGGAACGGGTACGACCTGTGGCAGTACTCCGGCGGCGGCGAGAGCGTCCCGGGGATCATCGGCGGTGTTGATGGTGATGTGTTCTTCGGCGATGTGAATCAGCTCGTCCTGGATTACGGGATCAACCTGCCCGCGGACGATCACGGCAACGACCGGTTTGCCGCGACCGCGGTGGCGGTGCCCTCGGCGACGGCCGGCACGCTCAACAGTGTTTTGCTTGACCCGGACTGGTTTGCGTTGACACTTGATGCCGGAGAGGATTACACCTTCGGCGTGATCGGGGGCACGCTGGCGTCCGCGGAGATATCGCTTTACACGAGCACGGGCACGCTGATCTCGACGAACAGCACCCCGGTGGCGGGTGGCCCGTTGGCCGAGCTGCAGTTCACCACGGTCATCGCCGACACGTATTACCTTGAGGTCAAGTCGATCGGTGATGCGGGCAGCTATGTCCTGGCGGTGCAGGAAACCGATGATCACGGGGACACGATCGGGACGGCGACGGATATCGTCGGCGGGATCGCGCTGGGCGGGATCCAGACCAGCGGGGACGCGGATTACTTGCACTTCACCGCGACAGCTGGGATGCAGTACGACATCAAGGTACAGGACGTGAGTGTGCCGGACGCGACCTTGACGCTGTTCACCGCCGGCGGGGTCCAGGTGGATCAGAACGCCGGCTCGAATCCCGGGGGGACACACGCGCAGCTCTTGTGGACGGCGGCGTCCAACGCGGAGATGTACTTTGCGGTGAC